>CALVLG010000063.1 GCA_944336815.1 uncultured Bacilli bacterium
AAACATAAAAAAACTGTTAGAAATTATGTTTCTAACAGTTTTGGAAAAATACATTAAGAATTTTTTTCTAATGATTCCATGATTTTTGGTAACATTTGTTTTTTACGAGAAACTAAATTAGGAATAAAGGTTCCTTGTTCTAAATCTTTTAAATTGAAACTATCTTCAATAATATATTTAGCTTCATCATTATATAAAATGTATGAACCATTTTTAATAACATCAGTTATAAATAAAGTTACGGTTTTATAATCACCTTTAGCAATTTCATTTAATTTATTAACATATTCATCAAGATGTTCTTTAATAGAATCAAAGTCCATCGTTATTACTTGGCTAATACCTAAACCGTCATTACCAACTTTATATGATTTGAAGTCTTGGTAAATAATATCTTCAACATCCATACCGGCAATGCTACTACCGGCTTTTAACATTTCGTAACCATATTTTTCATAGTCTTCGCCACATATTTTGGCTAACTCACGAACAGCTATACGGTCGCTTTCCGTAGTAGTTGGACTTTTTAAAATCAAAGTATCAGAAAGAATTGCTGATAACATTATGCCAGCGATATTTTTAGGAATTGGCACCTTTTTTTCTTGATATAAATGGTAAAGAATTGTACAAGTGCAGCCAACTGGCATACAACGGACATTAATTGGAATAGATGTACCAATAGCTCCTAGATTATGATGATCAATAATTTCGACGATTTCGGCTTCGTCAATACCGGAAACACTTTGCTCTAAATTATTATGATCAACTAAAATCACTTTTTTCTTTTCGAAGCAACCTGAATCAGTAATCCGAATAAGGCCTAAGCATTCATTTTTCTTATTTAAAATTGGATAATTTGTATAGCCTAATCTTGTAGCATCGGCAATAAAATCAGTCAAATAATCAAGGTCATGGACTATAGCTGGATTTTGATTAACTAAAATGGTTTTAACATAGTTACTCAAAGCTAAGTGGTTACAGGTGTTGTATGTATCTAAAGAACTAGAAATTACACTTACTTTGTTTTGTTTAGCAAGTTCTAATAAATCATTTTCTAATTCACAATTATTAGTCAAAATAATTAAATCTACTTTAGATTGAATACCATGTTGTAAAACTTTATATCGGTCACCGACAATTAAAATGTCGTTTTCTTTTAAAGGTGCTTTTTCAATAAAAGTTTGTGATTGATATGAGCTTGCATAGGTATCACCGTTAAACTCTTCTTTAAAGCGAAGGATTTCTCTTCCTTGTAGAGCTTTTAGAACTAAATCATAACTTGTATATAAATGATTTTTAGAGTTTTCAATAAACATCATGGCTACTTCTTTTAAAGTAATTAAACTTTTTAATTTTTTGTCTTTATCAACAATTGGTAAGGCTGTACAAGAAGCATGTTGCATATAATCAACTACTTCTTTAATTGAAGCATATTCATCTAACATAACGCCTTTATGATAGGCAACATCACGTAATTGAACTTTGACGTTGTTTAAATAGCCTGGTTCTTTAAGACCAAAATGTTTTAAAACAAAACTACTTTCCTTATTAATATGGCCTAGAACTCTAGGAACGGTATTTTCCCCTAAAGCATTTTTTAAGTAAGATAAACTAATGGAAGCACAGACACTATCAGTATCTGGGTTTCTATGGCCAAAAATATAAGTTGCTTTCATTATAATTCCCCTCTCGACCATATAAATATACCACAACATCTTAAAATTTCAAGAAATTTTTAACTTTAAGTCTTTATTTTAAACGATTTTTAATCGTTAAAGTAAAAGATATTAGTATTTAAACAACATTTATTTGGAAAGAATACCATACTTCGTTTTCTTCCCAAGCGGTTTTAAACGAAATAATATATTTTCCTTCTTTTACATTCTCTAATTTCAAAGCTGCTAAATCGCTGTTATAAACAGAAATATTGGCCGTGACTAATTTATTATCATTAGGTTTAAAAACTTGTAAATCTTTGATTTTACTAGATAAGTTCGCAAGATGAATTATCGCATTTCCTTCGACATCAAGCTCTTGATCATAACTTTGTAAGAAGGCAGAGGGTGCGGTTTCTTTTTTCGTTAAAACTTCCCCATCAACTTTTTTTACTAACGAATAGGTACCAATATTACATTCTAAAAAATCTTTAAGCTTTTTTTCGTCTTGATTATCATAAATATAAGCAAATGATTTATTAGGCTTTAATTCTAAATAATACTCGTCAGAATGAAAATTAAAAGGAAAGAGTTTAAATATTATTTTTTTTTCGCGCACTTCAAAAGGAGTACTTGGCAAGGGGTTCCAGACAAAATATTTATATAAAATAGCATTGTAAGAATAACTTCCGCCATCTTTGTACAATACTCTGATTGGAAAAAGCAGGACAATAATGATAAGTAACCAATAATATTTTTTTAGGAAAAACTTGATTTTTTTCATTAATAACTCCTTCTATAAAAATTTAATTAGACATTATATACTCATAAAATTCACTATAAAAATACTTGCATTACTATAGTGAAATTAGAAAATAATATTTTTGCTTAATTTCAATGTAGTTTTTCATAAAATTCTAAATATCACAACATTTTACTCTAACATATATTACTATCTTCATTTCTAATCTAGGTTTAGAATAACATTAAATAAAGAAATAAGCAAGAAGAAGCATCTAGAATAAGAAAAGCCTTTGCTTGTTTTTAACGACTAATAATGATAAAATTGGAAAGAAATGGAGGGAGCTTTATGTTTCAGCTTGTTACAAAATTTGAACCAAGTGGGGATCAGCCAAAAGCAATTAATGAGTTAGTAAAAGGAATTCAAGATGGCAAAAAAGAACAAGTTTTACTGGGAGCAACAGGGACTGGGAAAACTTTTACGATTGCTAATGTCATTAAAGAAGTAAATAAGCCAACTTTAGTTTTAGCACACAATAAAACATTGGCTGGACAATTATATGCCGAATTAAAAGAATTATTTCCAAATAATCATGTTGAATATTTTGTCTCATATTATGATTATTATCAACCAGAAGCTTATGTGCCATCTAGTGATACTTATATTGAAAAAGACTCTTCTATAAATGATGAAATTGATGAATTAAGACATAGTGCTACTTCAGCTCTAATTAATTATCAAGATACGATTGTCGTGGCAAGTGTTTCTTGTATTTATGGAATTGGCGAAAAAGAAGAATATATTCATAAAATGATGATTTTAACAATTGGGGATAAGATTAGAAGAAATGACATTATTAATAAACTTGTGGATATGCAGTATGAACGTAATGATATTGATTTTCATCGTGGTACCTTTCGGGTTCGGGGGGACGTGATTGACATCGTACCAATTAATGAACATGCTAGTGGAATTAGAATTGAACTTTTTGGCGATGAAGTGGAAAGTATTCGAAAGTTTGATCCTGTAACAGGGGCAATTCTTAAAAACATTAAAAGTATTACAATTTCACCAGCTAGTCATTTTGTTACTAGTGATGATAAATTAAAAGAAGCTATTAAAAGAATTGAAGAAGAATTAAAGGAACGATTAGAAGAATTAAAAAGTGAAGGCAAATTATTAGAAGAACAAAGATTAAGAGAAAGAACTAATTATGATATAGAAATGCTTAAAGAAACAGGTTTTTGTAGTGGGGTTGAAAATTATTCACGACATTTAGCTTTGCGTGGACCTGGCGAAACCCCTACTTGTTTAATTGATTTTTTTCCAAAAGATTTTTTACTGGTTGTCGATGAATCACATGTGACTTTGCCACAAGTGCGTGGGATGTATAATGGGGATAGAATGCGAAAACAAACATTAGTTGACTATGGTTTTCGGCTTCCCAGCGCTTTAGATAATAGACCGCTTACATTTGCCGAGTTTGAAAGCAAAATAAATCAAGCTATTTATGTATCAGCAACACCTGGTGATTATGAATTAGCCAAAACTAATAATCAATTTGTGGAACAAATTATTCGGCCAACCGGGTTACTTGATCCAACAATTGAGGTAAAACCTAGTGAAGGACAAATTGATGATATTATTAATGAAATAAGAAAAAGAATGGCTAAAAATGAAAGGGTTTTAATTACTACTTTAACTATTCGAATGAGTGAAGAATTAACTAACTATTTAAAAGAAATGAATATTAAAGTGGCCTATTTACATAATGAAGTTAAAACGTTGGAAAGACTTAAAATAATTCATGATTTACGAGCTGGTATTTATGATGTAGTGGTCGGTATTAACTTACTTCGGGAAGGAATTGATATTCCAGAGGTTAGCTTGATTTGTATTTTAGATGCTGATAAGCAAGGTTTTTTACGGAGTACTAGAAGTTTAGTTCAAACAATTGGTAGATGTGCTAGAAATGCGAATGGTCACGTTATTATGTATGCCGATACTTACAGTGACGCGATGCAAGAAGCAATTACAGAAACGGAAAGAAGAAGAAAAATTCAAGAACAATATAATATAGAACATCATATTGTGCCTAAAACAATTATTAAAGAAATTAAAGATGTTGTTTCTAATGAAATTAAAGAAAAAGTTAAGAAGAAAACTATTTCGAAAAAAGAAAAAGAAAAAATTTGTCATGATTTAGAAATTGAAATGCAAAATGCAGCTAAGAACTTGGATTTTGAACGAGCAATGGAACTACGTGATATTTTATTTGAAATGAAAAGTGAAAAATAATTCTCCGATATTAGAGAATTATTTTTTTAATTTAGGTAAATCTATTCTTTGTGGTAATTCAATATTTTCAGGAACTTCTGGTTTAACAAAATGATTTTGGTGATTCTCCATGTTTACATATTTTTTATGTGGGATTGGATCAGCATCATTTGGCTTACGTAAAGCAATGTAGCGATTTTGCAAGCGACTAATTATTTGCGCTTTTTCTTTTTTCTTTTGTTCTTTTTTCTTTTGTTCCTTCTCTTCAATAACTTCCACTTTATTTTTAGCAGTAGTTAATCTAAATATTTTAACTATATCACTAATAATTATAAAGAGAGCTGGAATAACAACGACAACAAGCCAACCACCTTGGGTAGCTAAAAAAGACTGCAAACGACCTAACTGTGGAATACGAAATAAAACTTTTCCTTCCACATTAGCAAAAGGAACATAGGCTGTATCAGGACTTAAGTTAGCATCACCTTTAGTTTGATATGAATAGCCGGAAGCATCTTGTTTTATATCAATAACCCGATGTGTAATGGTCATTCCTTTGGTTAAAGATGAGGTTGATACAAAAGTAATAACATCACCGACTTTAATATCTTCAGGAGCAAATTTAGTCCAATCCACAATTACATCATACGAATTAATATTTGGCTCCATACTACCCGTTAAAATGGTATATAAACCTATAGCTGGCCGAAACTCTTCGCCCTTTTCGGCATAAATTTTTGTAGAAACAAAATAATAAACTAAAAATATAGCAATTA
>CALVLG010000064.1 GCA_944336815.1 uncultured Bacilli bacterium
ATTTATGTCTTTTTTATTAAATAAAAAAGTATTGATGATTTTTGTTCACCAACACTATTTATAATACAACCTAAAGAAAATGTAAAATTTTTCTTTTTTTAATACTCTAGTTAAAACAGCAGGTTATTATTGGTTAGTTAAAAATTTATATGCAAAAAAATATAACGCTATAAACGCTATTAAAAATAAATATAGTAAAACTTGATTATAACTTTTGATATGTCAAAAATTCTTTATTGAACAATCTTGTTTTATATTTGTTTCTAGTGTTTAATTATGTGAAAGGTTTTGTCCAATATTTTTTGAAAATCAAAATAAAAAATGTAGGAGGTTTTATATGGATAGAAATCATGAACAATTTAGAGAAAAAATAAAACAATTAGTTGGAAAGAAAGTACTTTTTAAATTAACTGATGATGTTGATGATGAAGGTTTAATGGGTGCATTACTTTCTTTAAATGATCACTTGATTATTGAACGAGAAGGCGTTAAGCTAATTATAGAATTAAATGAGCTTTTTTACATTGAAGAATACAAAGATAATGTTAAAAAATAAAGTTTTTATCAAGTGTTGAGTAAAGGAAATATATTTGATTTTTGGTACTAGCACATTGTTGCCTACAATGATTGATAGACGTAAAATAAAAGCTTGTGAAAAAGCTAATATACGCCCTATTACTTTACATCAATTTAGACACAGCCATGCTACTTTTTTACTTCAAAAAGGCATTATGGTAAATGAAGTGTCAAAAAGACTAGGACATAGTAAAACTAGTACAACTTTGGATATTTATAGTCATACTGATTTAACACAAGAAAAAAGAGTGTTTGACACTCTTAATTCTGTTAGATTTAATATTTTCACGACAATGAAATATAAGTTTAAATCTATATTAAAACGATTAAAATCGCTCTAATACCAAAAAAAATGGAGCAGATGATGGGAATCGAACCCACGTGGTCAGCTTGGAAGGCTGAAGTTCTACCATTAAACTACATCTGCGTTTCATTTGATATGTTTTATTATATCATAAGTATATGGAATATCAACGTTTTTTTGCTAAAAATGATAAAAAAATATGATAAAATTTTATTTAGAAAGAGAGTGTGTCTGATATGTCATTACCAAAAGTTAAAGAATACTTAAAAAAATACAATATGGAAAATGATATTTTGCTATTTGATGGTAGTAGTGCCACAGTGAAAGAAGCTGCTCATGAATTAAATTGCACGGAAGGAGATATTGCAAAAACATTGGCTTTTTATGTATTAGATAAACCAATTTTGATTTTAATGGCAGGTGATGCAAAGTGTCAAAATAGTTTATTTAAAAAGGTTTTTCATGAAAAAGCTAAAATGATTCCTTTTGCAGATGTAGAAAGAGTAATTGGGCATGCGCCAGGTGGAGTTTGTCCTTTTGGAATAAATGAAGAAGTTAAAGTTTATTTTGATGAATCTTTAAAAAAACATGAGTATGTTTATCCAGCATGTGGTTCCTCTAATAGCGCTATTAAATTAAGTATTGAAAGCCTTTGTAAGGTCGTGCCAAAACACGAATGGATTAATGTTTCAGAGCCATTTCAAGAGTAAAAAAACAAAATGATAAAAAATATAATTTTTTAGTTGACAAACCATAACTTATCGGTTAGTATATGAATTACCAATTCACTTAACAAGGCGAATTGGTGCTAGTATCACACTAGTCAACCCCTTTTTATTCTTTTAGGAAGAGCCTTCAGGGGACTCTTCCGAAGTGAGTACTTTAAAGCCTATTCTAATTGAATAGGTTTTTTCGTGTTTGAAACAAAATGTTGTTTTTTGTATAATATTTTTAGGTGATTTTATGAACTTGCAAAATTTAAAAGGGATTGGCGAGAAAAACATTGAATATTTATATAAAGCTGATATATACACAATTGAAGATTTAGTTACATATTATCCTTATCGTTATCAAGTATTAAAGCCGGAATCATTGGAAACAACTTTACCTTTAACAACAGTGACCATAAATGCTAAAGTTGTCGATGTAGGAAAAGTAAGTTTTATTCGTAAAAATTTTAATTCTTATCGTTTTAAAGCGGAGTCGTATGGTCATATTTTTAATGTTACGATTTTTAATCGGGCTTTTATTAAAAGAAATATGAGTGTTGGTAAAGAAATTACTTTAATCGGCAAATATGAGGCGAAAAAAAATTCTTTTGTTGCCCAAGACATAAAATTGCTGGCTATTATGGAAGCTAAAATTCTTCCTTTATATCATGTGATTAAAGGGGTAAAAAGTGCTTCTTTAAATAAGTGGATCTTAGAAGGAATAAACGAAGATATTTTAGATTATATTCCAGAAAAATACCAAAAGAAATATCGTTTGATGCCAAAGAAAGAAGCTTTATTACAAGTTCATAATCCGACCGATGAAAAAAAACTTTATGTTGCTAGACAAAGACTTATTTATGAAGAACTTTTTGTTTTTATGTTTAAGATTCAATATTTGAAATCATTAAAAGATAAAGAAGTAGGAATTGCCAAAAGTTTTGAGAAAGAAAACATTGATACTTTTATTAAAAATTTGCCTTTTCCATTAACAAATGATCAACAAAAAGCAATTATGGATGGATTATCAGATTTAAAATCTTCTAAAAGAATGAATCGTTTATTGTTAGGTGATGTTGGTTCTGGTAAAACTGTCGTTGGCGCTGTACTTTTATATGCAAATTATCTTGCTGGTTATCAAAGTGCTTTTATGGCGCCGACAGAAATATTAGCTTTACAACATTTTGAGACTATTAGAAAAATGTTTCAAAAGACAAATGTTCAAATAGATTATTTAGTTGGTAGCATGAGTAAAAAAGAGAAAAAAAGTATTTTGGAAAAACTAAAAAATGGGAAAATAGATATTTTGATTGGGACTCATGCAATTTTAAATGAACATTTATATTTTAAAAATCTGGGGTTTATAATTACTGATGAACAGCACCGGTTTGGGGTAAATCAACGGGAGTTATTAACTCAAAAAGGGCTTAAACCAGACATGTTATTTATGAGTGCGACACCTATACCAAGAACTTATGCTTTAACGATTTATGGAGATATGGATACTTCTTTAATTAAAGAA
This sequence comes from uncultured Bacilli bacterium, assembly GCA_944336815.1. Taxonomy (GTDB): domain Bacteria; phylum Bacillota_I; class Bacilli_A; order RF39; family UBA660; genus Ventrenecus. The sequence continues at coordinate 3,113 of CALVLG010000064.1, forward strand.
AAGCCAATGGGAAGAAAAGAAATAATTACTAAAGTGGTAAAAGAAAAAGATTTGAAAGAAGTTCTTTTTCAAGTTTTAGAAGCAATCAAAAGAAATGAACAAGTTTATGTTGTCGCGCCAACAATTTTAGAAAATGAAACAAATGATTTGAAAGATGTGTATTTATTAAAAGAAAAATTTTCCTTGGCATTTCATGAGAAAGTACCAATTGGTGTTTTACATGGGAAATTAAAAAAAACGGAAAAAGATGAAGTTATGAATGATTTTAAACTGGGGCGAAGTAAGATTCTTATTTCGACAACGGTGGTTGAAGTTGGCGTTGATGTTAAAGACGCTACAATGATGATTGTTTTTAATGCTGAACGTTTTGGCTTGGCGACTTTACATCAATTAAGAGGAAGAGTTGGAAGAAGTGACAAACAAAGTTATTGTTATTTGATTTGTAATGAAGAAAAGGAAAGATTAAAGGTTTTAGAAGAAAGTAATGATGGTTTCTATATTAGTGAGAAAGATTTTGAGTTTCGTGGGGAAGGGGATTTGTTTGGCGTAAAACAGAGTGGTGATATGACTTTTAAAATTGCTAATTTAAAACGAGATTATTCAATTTTATTAAAAGCTAAGACAGATGTTTTAGAATTTTTACAAAGTGAAAAATATAAAAGCAGTTTATCTTTTTTAGAAATTATTTCAAAAATTGATTTTACCAATTGACAAAAATGCAAAAAAATAATATGCTTTATATAGCATAGCTATAAACGCTGTGCCGATATGCATTCACGATTAATTTTGAGTGCGTATCTAACAAACCCCCTGAAGGAGCCTTTGTGGCTCCATTTTTTGGTTAATTGTCAAATAGTGCGCGTAGCACAAAGTAATTGCAAGAAATGGTGAATGTAAAATTAAACATTTGCTATTATTTGGTTAAATCTTTAGCAATATGATGTTTAGTATTATTAGAAATAAGGTAACCAAGATCAACAATACTTGTAGATAAAGTAAAAGCATGATTACAATATTTATATAAATATCTTTGCTTGTGAAGCTTTAGAATAGAAGGATAACCAGAAACAGAAGGAATTTTAATATTCGAAATATTAAAACCATGTTTTTCAAAATTCTTATCAAAAGCAACTTCACATTTGGAACAACAAGTAGGTTGATAGGAAAGTAATTCATATGGTAAAAATATAGAAAAAAATTAACGCAATCACAAAATATGTTAAAAAAATGTTAAAAATTTAACGTGTTTCTTGTATCTGCTAAAAAAATAGTGTAATATTATATACGAGGAGATAATAATATGAAGTTATTACCATTTAATGATTTTGATTTAAAAACACCTAGAATTCTTGAAGCATTAAATGAAGCTTCTAGATCACTTGCAGAATTGAAGGGATTTGCTAATTCAATTCCTAATCAACATATTTTAATAAATGCTATTACAATTAATGAAGCTAAAGATAGTAGTGAAATTGAAAATATAGTTACTACTCATGATAGTATTTATAAAGTTTTAACAGAAAGTGGATATAAAGATGAATTTGCTAAAGAAGTTGTTGATTATAGAAGTGCAATTTGGCGTGGATATGAAATTATTAAAGAAAAAGGATTTATTTCAACTAATGTTTTAGTAGAACTTCAAGGAATGATTGAACATAACAAAGCTGGAGTAAGAAAGAATCCTGGAACAAAATTAGTTAATAGTAAAACTGGAGAGATAATTTATACTCCACCACAAGAAGAAAAAGAAATTAAAGATTTATTAAAAAATCTTGAAAATTATATTAATGAAAATGATGATGAAGTTGATCCATTAATTAAGATGGCTTTAATTCATTATCAATTTGAATCTATCCACCCATTTTATGATGGAAATGGAAGGACTGGAAGAATATTAAATGTTTTATATCTAGTATTAAATAATCTTTTAGATAGTCCTATTTTGTATTTAAGCAATTACATTAATAAGAATAAAGACCAATATTATAAATTATTTATTGAATTTAGGGAAAATAATAATTATGAAGATTGGATTATTTATATCTTAAAAGGAATAGAAGAAACATCTAAGAACACTATTGAATTAATAAAATTAATTCAAGGAGAAATGGAATCTTATAAAAAAGAATTTATGACTAAATTACCTAAAATATATTCTGATGAATTATTAGATTCTTTATTCTTTGAAGTATATACTAGAATCAATTATATTGAAGATAGATGTGGAGTTACAAGACAAACAGCTGCTACATATTTAAATAATTTAGTTGATGCTGGACTTTTAGAGTTTGAAAAAGTAGGTAGAGAAAGTATTTAT
>CALVLG010000065.1 GCA_944336815.1 uncultured Bacilli bacterium
GAAAATCCAACTGAAATAGCTTCTCTAATGTGTAAATACTTAGCAAAATAAATAACTATTTAAAAGGAGCAAAATATGAACGAAATAAAAATCAAAGGTATTTATAAACACTTTAAAGGAAACTATTATCTAGTAGAAGATATAGCAATTCATTGTGACAGCGGCGAAAAATATGTTGTTTATCGTGCTTTATATGAAGATAATAAACTTTATATAAGATCATTAAAAGATTTTTTAAGCGAAGTAGACCATCAAAAATATCCCGAAGTGAAACAGAAAGAACGTTTTGCTTTACAACGGATTAAAAAAGTATAATTTTACTTTAAAGCCCTAGAGGCTTTTTTCTTTTTATGATAAAATTAAAAGAGGAGGAATAGCTTATGAGCGAAAATGAACTTATAAACATTCTAAAAGAAGATCAAACGCGTATTAAAGAATTAGGGAGGTCTCTTTGACTTAGAAACTAAAGAAAAAGAAATTGCCAAACTGGAAAATGAAACCAAACAAGAAAATTTTTGGGCAAATATTGACCATGCTAACCAAATAAACAAAAAATTATCATCTTTAAAAAAAGTAGTAAGTTCAATCAATGACTTGCAAAAAGAAATAACTGATAATTTAGAGTTGGTGCCAATTTTAAAAGAAGAAGAAAGAGCATTAATTGCTAGTGAACTTCCTAATATTCAAGAAAAACTTGCCAATTTGGAATTAACTAATTTATTAAATGGTCCTTATGATAGTTTGAATTGCTATTTAGAAATCCATCCTGGAGCTGGGGGAACTGAGTCTTGTGATTGGGCAAGTATGCTTTTTAGAATGTATAAAATGTTTTGTGATAAAAATGGTTACTCTTACGATGTCATCGAAGAACAAGCTGGCGAAGAAGCGGGTATCAAAAGTGTTACCATGTATATAAAAGGTGATTATGCCTATGGATATTTAAAAAATGAAAAAGGTGTACATCGATTAGTTCGGATTTCCCCTTTTGATTCAAATGCGCGTCGTCATACATCATTTGCTTCCGTATCTATAACACCAGAGTATAACATCAATATCAATATTGATATAAAAGAAAGTGATTTAAAAATAGATGTTTATCATTCCAGTGGTGCGGGCGGACAATCAGTTAATACTTCTAATTCTGCGGTTCGAATCACCCATTTACCAACCAAACTAGTAGTGACATGTCAAAATGAGCGTAGCCAACTAAAAAACAAAGAACAAGCTATGAAAATTTTGAAAAATAAATTATATCAATTAGAAATGGACAAAAAAGAACAAGAACTACATAATTTAAAAGGCGAAAATATAGATATTAACTTTGGTAGTCAAATTAGAAATTACGTGTTAGAACCATATAAAATGGTTAAAGATTTACGCATAAATTACGAAACTAGCAATGTAGATAAAATATTAAATGGGGACATTTTAGATTTGTTGGAAGCCCTATTAAAAAGGAGTTAGTCTATGCAAAAAAGATTAAAAAGACATTGTACTGTTTTTTTAGGCGTTTTTTTAATTGCTTTATCTTTCAATCTGTTTTTAACGCCCTACAACTTTGCCGCTAGTGGTGTCAGTGGTTTAGCAATCATTATTAATCGTTTAACTGGCATAAATGAAAGTTTATTTATTTTTATAATAAACTGTATCTTAGTTCTAGTTAGTTTTAATTACCTTGGCTTTAAAAAAACCGAACATAGTATTATCGGTTCCTTTTTGTTGCCTATCCTTATATATTTTACTGAACCAGTAACTAGATATGTTTCTTTTTCAGGCTTAGATCCTCTTTTTATTGCTATCTTAGGTGGTGCTATAACTGGATTAGGCAGTGGCTTGGTTTATCAAAATGACTATACAACAGGAGGCACGGATATATTGGACCAATTAATGGAAAAATATATGAAAATTCCAATGAATAAATGCATACTATATATAGATGGCGTAATTGTAATTTTAAACTTAATTGTATTTGGCTTTGCCACAATGTTATACTCTTTAGTCGTTTTATATTTAATAAGCGAAATTTCTAATCGAACAATGCTAAAAATTAATCGAAATGAACTTCTATTTATCGAATCAAAAAAAGCAAATAAAATCAAAGAATTTTTAACGACCGAATATAATTATGATGTAACTTTATTAAATGCAACGGGAAGTTTTACAAAAAAGCGCAAAAAAACATTATTATGTGCTATTAAGAAAAAAGATTATTATGGCATTAAAGAAGGAATTGTTATGATTGATCCACGGGCTTTTATAACGACTTTAATTGCCTATGAGCAAAAAAATGGTAATCAAACACTTCGTAAAGAATTAGAAAATGTTAACACTCTATTATAGCAAGTGCTAAAAACTGTTGAAAAAAAACTAAATATTTAGTAAAATAAAACTGTTTTTGGGGGAATAAAATGAAAAACGTGATTAAATATATTAAAGAAAAAATTCCGGCACAAGAAACATGCCTTCTAGCATTATCTGGAGGACCAGATTCTATGTGCATGCTAAAACTTTTAAAGGAAGCTAATCGCCAAGTCGTCTGTGTGCATATCAATCATAATACAAGAGAAAATAATGACAAAGAATATGCTTTTATTAAAGAATATACAAAACAAAACAATATTCCATTATTATATTATAAAATTCCCTCATATAAAAAAAATAAATTTACTGAAGAAGAAGGCCGCGCAAAAAGGTATCAAAAAATATTTGCTCTTGCTAAAAAAGAACAAATCAAATATGTTATAACAGCTCATCATGCAGATGATTTACTAGAAACAATAATTATGCGTTTATTAAGGGGAAGTTCTCTTGAAGGATATGCTGGTTTTAAAAAAGAAATGACTTATGATAACATCACGATTTTAAGGCCGTTAATAACTAAAACCAAGCAAGAAATTTATACCTATATCCATCAAAACAACATTCCTTACGTTTTAGATGAAACAAACGATTTAGATATTCATTTAAGAAATCGGATTCGTCATTATTTTATTCCGTGGTTTGCTAAAGAAAATGCTAAATACCCGCAAAAAATAGGGCAGTTTAGCGAAACATTAATTGAAAAAAATGAAGTAGTAACCGAATACATGCGTGTTTTGGCCAAAAAAATAATGATTAAAGATCAAATTGATTTAACTAAATTATTGACATATAAAGTTAGTGTCCAAAAAACTTTTGTTGAGTATGTATTTCAAAAAATATACCAAAATAATATTGATCAAATTGCTAATAAACATCGCGATCTTGTCTGGAAACTAGCAAATAACCCCAAAAGAAATGTTAAACTTAATCTGCCTTTAGGTTTTGTTGCGATAAAAAATGATAACTACTTAGAAATAAAACCTGTTAAAGCCCCAGAAACATATTGCTTAAAATGTTTAGATGAAACCATCTTGCCTAATAAAGATTTAGTAACAAGGCAAGCAACATATACCGAAAAAAGCAATTATGAGATTCATTTGAATTCTAAAGATCTTGTTTTACCTTTATATATAACAACAAGAAAGAAAGGTATGAAAATGGCTGTTAAAAATCTAAATGGCCAAAAGAAAATTAAAGATATTTTGATTGATGAGAAGGTTTCCCAAGCTGAAAAAGACGAAATTCCTATTCTAATTGATAGTAAAGGTACTGTTTTGTGGGTTCTTGGACTTAAAAAATCAAAATATGATTTAGAAAAAGGCGAAAACTATGATATAATATACAAGTATATCAAAAGAAAGGAAAATTAATTGATGAGAAGAACAAATCAAAATGCAATGAAAAATTTATTTCCTTATTTAATTTTAGTTGTTGTCATCTTTATTGTTTTAAGTGTTTTAAACTTAGGAAGAACAATTACTCATGAACTAACAACTGGGGAATTAATGAGTGAAATAGCTAATAAAAATGTTACCGAAATAACAATTACGCCAAGTGGTGAAGAAAGCGTTTATTATATTGATGGTAAACTAACCGATTATGCCGAAAATGAACAATTTAGAGCTACGGTTGTTGAAGCAGAACTTACAAATGTTGTCAAATATGCTGAATCATCAAATCTAAATGTATATGAAACAAACCCAGATCCAGGTACGATTTCATGGTTATACATTTTAATAAATGTCGTTCCTTTAATCATTTTAGTAGGTGCAACATACTTTATCTTTGTAAAAATGGCTAATAGTAATAAAGGCTCTATGGACTTTGGTAAAAGCCGTGCTAAATTATCTAGTGATGGTGGTAAAGTGCGTTTCAGCGATGTTGCCGGTTTAAAAGAAGAAAAAGAAGAAGTTGCAGAATTAATTGATTTCTTGAAAAACCCAAAGAAATTCCAAAGATTAGGAGCAAGAATTCCTAAAGGCGTTTTATTAGTTGGGCCTCCAGGAACCGGTAAAACATTACTTGCTAAAGCTGTAGCCGGCGAAGCAAATGTGCCATTTTATTATATAAGTGGTTCCGATTTTGTTGAATTGTTTGTCGGTGTTGGTGCAAGTCGTGTTCGTGATATGTTTAAAGAAGCCAAAAGAAACGCGCCATGTTTAATTTTTATTGATGAAATTGATGCCGTAGGTCGTCAACGTGGTTCTGGTATTGGTGGTGGACATGACGAAAGAGAACAAACATTAAATCAATTATTAACTGAAATGGATGGGTTTGGCGCTAACGAAGGAATCATTATTATCGCCGCTACCAACCGTCCAGACGTTTTAGACCCGGCTTTATTAAGACCAGGAAGATTTGACCGTCAGGTAACGGTAAATCTCCCAGATACTGAAGAACGTGAAGCAATCTTAAAAGTTCATGCCAAAGATAAAATACTCGCACCAAATGTTAATTTGAAAAGCATTAGTCAAAGAACTTCTGGTTTCTCTGGTGCTGATTTGGAAAACTTAATGAACGAAGCTGCTTTACTAGCCGTTCGAAAAAATGAAACATCAATTACTTTACAAGATATTGATGAAGCAACTGACCGTGTATTAATGGGGCCAGCAAAAACATCAAGAAAAGTTAGTGATGATATTAAATGGTTGACCGCTGTTCATGAATCAGGTCATGCCGTCTTAGGTTTAAAATTAAAAGATGCAATGGAAGTTCAAAAAATTACTATTGTTCCAAGAGGAATGGCCGGTGGTTATACCGCTTATACCCCAAAAGAAGATAACATTACTAGATACACTAAAAACGAAATGATTGCTATCATCACGAGTAGTTTAGGTGGCCGTGCAGCCGAAGAATTATTCTTAGACGATATAACAAC
>CALVLG010000066.1 GCA_944336815.1 uncultured Bacilli bacterium
TAGTGCAAAAAAATCTTGCATTTTCTAAAAAACTTTCATATAATACTTTTATACAAGCGATGAAGGCCTGGCAAACTGGAGCTATATATAATTAGAGTGATTCTTCTAGAATAAGTAGGGTGGAACCACGGGTGTAAACTCGTCCCTATATTCTAGAAGTTTTTTTGTTAAAGAAAGAGGGAGATAAAAATGAACAAATTAACAATGGAAGAACTCGTAAATTACTGTAAACAATACGGTTATATTTTTCAAGGTAGTGAAATTTATGGCGGTTTATCAAATACATGGGACTACGGTACCTTAGGTGTTGAACTTAAAAACAACGTTCGCCGTGCTTGGTGGAAAAAATTTATTCAAGAAAATCCATATAATTATGGTCTAGATGCAGCCATTTTAATGAACCCAGAAGTTTGGGTTGCAAGTGGTCATGTTGCTAGTTTTGCCGATCCTTTAATTGATTGTAAAAAATGTAAAAGTCGTCACAGAGCCGATAAACTTGTTGAAGAATTTACTCATGGTGAAGTAACTGGTGATGGTTGGGATAATGAAAAACTAGAACAATTTATTGCTGACAATCATATTACTTGTCCAACTTGTGGAGCTGAAGATTTCACCCCAATTCGTAAATTTAACTTGCTTTTTGAAACCCACATTGGTGTTACGGAAGATAATAAAAGCATTGTTTATTTAAGAGGTGAAACAGCCCAAGGTATCTTTGTCAATTTCTTAAACGTTCAAAGAACCATGCGAGCTAAAGTACCTTTTGGTATAGGTCAAACCGGTAAAGCTTTCCGTAATGAGATTACACCAGGAAACTTTACTTTCCGGACCAGAGAATTTGAACAAATGGAATTAGAATTTTTCTGTAAGCCAGATACAGACTTAGAATGGCATGGATACTGGAAAAATTTCTGTATGGAATTTTTAAAAGATTTAGGTTTAGAAAAAGATCATTTACGTTTCCGTGATCATGCTAAAGAAGAATTATCTTTCTATAGTAAAGCTACTACCGATATTGAATTTGCTTATCCTATGGGTTGGGGTGAACTTTGGGGAATTGCTGATCGTACCGATTACGATTTAAGTGTTCACATGGAACATTCTAAAGCTGATTTAAGATATTTAGACCCAGATACTAACGAAAAATATACTCCTTATGTTATAGAACCTTCTGTTGGTTTAGATCGTCTTGTATTAGCTGTTTTATGCGACGCTTATCATAAAGATATGGTTGAAGATGAAGAAAGACTAGTTTTAAAACTTCATCCATCTCTAGCGCCTTACAAAGTAACTGTTTTACCATTAATTAAAAAGGCCCATGCTCAAAAAGCAATGGATATTTATGGTGAATTATCTAAAGACTTTATGTGTAGTTATGATGAATCAGGAAGCATCGGTAAAAGGTATCGTCGAAGTGATGCTGTTGGTACACCTTATGCCATAACTGTTGATGATGAAACAATTAATAATAACACGGTAACGGTAAGAGATCGCGACACGATGGAACAAACAACTATGACTTTAGAAGAATTAAAAGAATTTTTAAATACCAAAACAAAAATTTAAAGATTGGCTCTAAACCAATCTTTTTTTCAAAAAAATTCTTTTTACGATATAATATAAAATATAGAAAAGAGGTTTTATGAAAAAATATCGTTGTAAAATTTGTGGTTATATTTATGATGAAACAAAAGAAAAAGTAAAATTTAATGATTTACCTGATGATTGGACTTGTCCTTTATGTGGCGCGCCTAAAAGTATGTTCGAAGAAGTAATCGAGGAAAGTAACCAAAAAGAAGAAGTCCCTAAAGAAGAAAGAGAAGAGATACTAGAAGATTTAGAAGAAGTTTCTAATTACGAAAAAGCACTTATTTGTTCTAATTTAGCCAAGGCTTGTGAAAAAGAATATAAGGAAGAAGAAAAAGAAATATTTTTAAAGTTGGCCAACTATTTCTATGCTAAAGAAAAAGAAGAAGAAGGAAATTTAGCTCAGTATGCTTCGCAAGTTCAAAAAGATTTAGAACTGATGAAAAAAGCCGATGAAATCGCCACCAAAGAAAATGATCGTGGTGCTAAAAGAGTTTTAAACTGGGCTAGTAAAAGCACCCAAATGGTAGAAGTGATTTTAAAAACATATCAAGAAAAAGGTTTGGAATATATTAAGAACGTTAAAATTTGGGTTTGTGATATTTGTGGTTTCATTTATATTGGCGATGTCCCACCTAAAGTGTGTCCAATTTGCAAAGTCCCAAGCCTAAAAATTTTGGAGGTGAAATAAAGTGAGTAAAGTATATGCCCATCGCGATTTAAAAATTTGTACAAAAGACTGTTTATGTTTATTTGTTTGTCCAACTGGCGCAACGAATAATGAAACTGGGCAAATTGATAAAGAAAAGTGTATTGGCTGTGGAGCCTGTGCTAGTGCGTGTCCAGCTCATGCCATCACCTTATTACCTAGAAAAATGCCTCCGGCCCAGCAGAAAACTAAAGCTGTATGTGCTTCTTTAAAGCAAGTGATAAAAAATAAAGTAAAAGAAATGCGAATGCTTGACTATATGTTAAAAAAAGCCGAAAGCGAGACCGAAAAGAAATTTTTAAAGGCCTTAAAACAATCTAATCAAGTTCTTTTAGAAGACTTTATGCGTGAAAGTGGCTATATGCTTCCAGAAAGTAAAAATACGCGCGACTTTTTAGAAAACATAAAAGAGGAGGCCTCAATCAATAAAGAAGTAACCATTCTCTTAGAAAAATTAGAAGCAAATGACTAATTAGAATTGCATTGTAAGTCGGTTTTTGATACAATACTAAAGTAAGAGAGTCGAAAGGAGAGTTTTTAATGGCGCTTGGTAAATTAAAAAAGTTTTTTAGTGATGAAGACGAAGCAAATATGAGTGAAGATGAATATTACAATGTGAGTGAAAGTGAAGCAGTAAAAGAAGCTGATAAAACCGGCAATAAAATGATTTTGCTAGAACCAAGAGCATATTCCGAATCACAACAAATTGCTGATCATTTAAAAAATAGAAATAGTGTGGTCGTTAATTTAAAAAGAGTTACTTCAGCCCAAGCTAAAAGAATTATTGACTTTTTGTCTGGTTGTATATATTCTATAGGTGGAACGATGCAAAAAATAGGTGTAGGCATTTATTTATGTACTCCTAAAAATGTTAATGTTCAAGGCAAAATAACTGATGATAATGATAATACAAACAAAAGAGAAAAAAATAACGAAGAAGAATTAGATTGGTAAAAGATTAAAGTGTTAAAGAAGGTGAGTCGTGAAAAAGTTTAGTACAAATTTTTATGGTTATAGCAAACAAGAGGTTAATGCTTTTGTTCATGACGTTGCCAAAGAATATGAATCAATGCTTAATAATTTAAAAGCTAGAGATGCTGAAATTACATCTTTAAAGCAAAAACTAGTTGAATATCAGAGCATGGAAAATACTTTAAATAAAGCGATTGTTCTGGCCGAAGATACATCAATTCAAATCAAAAAAATGGCTCGTGATGAATCGCAAAGAGTCATAGAAGAAGCTAAAAGAAATGCTTCCCGAATAGTTAATGAAGCCCTTTTAAAAGCTGAAAAATTAGAACAAGATGGGGAAAACTTAAGACAAAGGATTGCTATTTTCAAACGGCGCTTCAAAGCCATCTTAGAAACTGAACTAGATGCAATTAAACAAATCGATGATGAATACTAAAATAAGAATGTCAAACGGCATTCTTATTTTTAATAAATTCACGTAAAATTTTTGTTAAAGCTCTTTTTTCAATTCTTGAAACATAGCTGCGTGAAATATTTAACTCTTTCGCAATTTCTTTTTGGGTTTGTTCTTTTTTATTCATCAGCCCATATCTTTTAGCAATAATTTCTTTTTCCCGTCTATTTAAAAGTTTTAAATAAGAATTTACTAGTTCCATATCATTTTTCTCTTGCAGTTTATTAGCAATATCATCATCTTTATCTTTAATGACTTCCATTAAACTAATTTCATTACCATCTTTATCATAGCCAATTGCATCATTTAAACTTACGTTTTTAACGCTTTCTCCTTTAACACTCCGAAAATACATTAATATTTCATTTTGAATACATTTAGCAATGTATGTTGTGAGTTTTATTTTTTTAGTTCGGTCAAACGAGTCAACCCCTTTAATTAAACCAATCGTGCCAATACTTATTAGATCATCTGTTTCACCTTCAGCTTTTTCAAATTTTTTAACAATATGAGCTACTAACCTAAGATTGTGTTCAATAAGTTTATTTCTTGCTTCTTCATTACCTTGCTCCATTTGAATAAGACACCTTTGTTCTTCATCTTCGCCTAAAGGTTCCGGAAAAACATTATTGGAATAACTTCCTGTAAAAAATATCATTTGTTCTAATAAAGATAATAAAAACATAATTCACTTCCTTATAGTTAAATTGTATGAAATCAGCGCAAATTCCTTGCAAAGCATGTTAATTTTTATTATAATTTTTTATATAGAATAGAGGAAAAAATATGGATACAAAACACTGGTTAAATATCGGAATAACATTGAGTTGTATGGTAGTAGTATGTATAACAACATCCCTTGCTTATTTCGCTGCAAATATTACCCATAATAATGTCAATGAAACAAGATTTGAAGCAGCAAGTATTGGTAATATTAATTATAACGGAACTTTAACTTTTACAGAAAATGAAGTCTATCCAGGAATGAAAGCCATTCAAACATTTACGATCGAAAAAGGTTCGCAAGAAGGAACAGGAATCTATGAAATTGATTTAGCAAGTACACTACCAGAGGTATTTGGCAGTGATATAGAAATTACTTTGTATAAAACAACTACCCCTGAAACAGATAATGTTACAAGAAAAGAAGGAAGCCTTACTCAAACCGCCGAAGGATTCATAAAAGAAGATGAAATAATAATTAATGGAAGTCCCAAAGTTGTTTATGGCCCAGAAACATTAACAAATAATAGTGAAATCATATTAGAACAAGCCGATTTTGATACAAGCACGTTAGCTAAAACAACGTATTACTTAGTTTATAATTATAAAAACAATGG
>CALVLG010000067.1 GCA_944336815.1 uncultured Bacilli bacterium
TCCTTAGGAAATTTTTTTTGTACGATAATATTTACCAAAAGTATCTAAAGAATTATGCAATGAATTAATATATGATACCAATTCCTTAAGTTGTAATTCATAACGATACCATGTAATATCAGGCGTCTTTTTTTCTAACCAATAAGAAAGCATTAACATATTATAATTATCTGCTATTCTTCTATCTGGACTTGTAATATGGGTATAAGCGGGAATATTTAAACCATAATGGCCTTTATTAACAATATCGTAATAACTTTTTGGATACATATTTTTTAAAACATTAATTTCATTAATATATGAAGAACTATTTTTTTCTTTTAATAAAATTTGTCTATAATATTCTAAATCTTCTTTATATAAAGAATTTAATTCATGATTGCGATATAAAAATGGAAACTTATTTTTTAAGGCAAAATTAGCCATATAACGATTCATAAAAATAGCTAAGGCTTCTATCATTTTTTCACTTTTAGTATTACCAACAATATTCGTATTTGAAAGATTAGCTTCCTGCCGATTAACTAACTGATACATTAAATCAACTTGAAAATATTTTTCTAATAAAGGCATTATCTCATTCAAATTATTTAACGTTTCCAAATATGAAGAATTTTCATTTTGTTTTTCTAATAATTGATTAGCATGTGAATAAGTGTCATTTTTACTAACAAAAACATTTTCAAATCCAAAATAACTATCCATAATCTGTAAACTTGAAGCATCAATGACAACATATAAACTTAAAACTTTTCGGCAAGTATTTTCTTGTAAACTAAATAAACCCGTTGCTAAATTTATGGGATACATATAAACAGCACTTTTACCATTATAAATTGACGTCGTTCTTTTAGTTGCTTCTTCAAAAATCAAACTATGAGGAATATTCAAATATTTTATTGGCGCCGTAATATGAATTCCTAAACGATAAGCATCATTTAATCTTATACAGCTAAAACCATCGTCTAATTCTTTGGCCCCTTCCCCATCAATCGTATAAATAGTTGTTTTGAAATCTTTACGCTCTAATTTTTCATTTGCTATAATTAATTTACTTTCATTTAAAACAGGAACCGAAAAATCATTTCTAATCATATAAATATAGCACAATTCTTTAAAGGAAGTAGCTTCCTTATCAACATTCTTATTATCAACCAACGTCATAAAAAACAATTGCCATTTTTGCAAAAAATAAACATATCGTTCTTTATTAACTCCTTGATAAGCAGTAATTTCTTTAGCAAAAAGATTAGCTAATTCACGACAATCACCACTAAACAAATGCTTTTTCTCATGCGCGATTAACACTTCTAAAACTTGATCAAAATATATAACTTCATCTAAATAATCTAATTTTTTTTCAACATGTTTTCGCACAGCAGCAATATAAGCCTTAATAACTTTATTTAACAAATTATAAGCCCGAATATCTAAAAAATTAACCAAATGTGGATTTTCCTTAATTAATTTTTGTAACACATCAATATTTTTAATTGAAAAAATAAGATAATATATTAATTCCGTTTTATTTTCGGTATACTTATAATCGATTGCTTCAGCCAAACTAAGTGAAAAAATATCTAACTTTCCTAATATTTTCTTTAATATCCGATAATTATGATAGTTTTCTTTTTTTAATCTCGTTTCAAATAATATTTTTTTTATTCGTACTCTTAAACTTTGCACTGAATTATAAAACTTTTTTTGAAAATCTTTATTTTCCGTTTTAGCCTTATATAAATGCGGCACTATTTTCAATAAATAGCTATAATCTCGCTTCGGACAAAAATGAATAATTTCATAATTTAATAAACCATAAGCATCCAAAACTTGTGTTTTCGAAAAACTATCCTCAAAAACATCATTTTTTATTTTCCGCCTAAGCCATCTTACTCGCCATTTTTCCATACTCTACACCTTAATAAAATTATATAAAAAATAACTAAAAAAAGATAGCTCAAAACTATCTTTCCAAATATTTTTTCAACCATTCCCCTGTATATGAAGAAGGATTCTTACTAACTTGTTCAGGAGTTCCAGCCGCGATGATCGTTCCTCCATTAACACCACCATCAGGACCTAAATCAATAATATAATCAGCAACTTTAATAACATCTAAGTTATGCTCAATTACAATTACCGTATCGCCATTATCAACAATCCGATTTAAAATAACTAACAATTTTTTAATATCTTCAGAATGTAAACCCGTTGTTGGTTCATCTAAAATAAATAAACTTTTACCCGTTGGCTTCTTCTGCAATTCTTTAGCTAATTTAACACGTCCAGCTTCACCCCCTGATAATGTTGTCGCACTCTGCCCAAGTTCAATATAAGAAAGGCCAACATCCATTAAAATATCAACTTTTCTTTTAATTCTTGGTACATTTTCAAAAAACTTAGCTGCTTCACTTACCCGCATATGTAAAACATCACTAATGTTCTTACCTTTAAAAGTAATTGCTAAAGTTTCTTTATTATAACGTTTACCATGACAAACATCACAAGGAACATACACATCCGGTAAAAAGTGCATCTCTATTTTCTTAACCCCATCACCATAACAGGCCTCACATCTTCCCCCTTTAACATTAAAAGAAAATCTTCCTTTATCATAACCACGCATTTTAGCTTCTTTAGTATTAGCAAATAAATCTCTAATATCATCAAATAAACCAATATAAGTTGCTGGGTTACTTCGTGGCGTTCTTCCAATAGCATCCTGACTAATCATAACAACTTTATCAATATTTTCTAACCCTTTAACTTCTTTACATTTACCAGGTATTTCTTTAGAATGATATATTTCTTTAGCCACTGTTTTATATAAAATTTCATTAACTAAAGAACTTTTACCACTTCCCGAAACCCCCGTCACACAAATAAACTTACCTAACGGAAATTTTACATTAACTTTTTTTAAATTGTTTTCTTCGGCTTTAACAACTTCTAAAAACTTGCCATTTCCTTTACGTCTTTTTTTAGGAACAGCAATTTTTTCTTTACCACTTAAATACCTTCCCGTTAAGCTATCATCATTTTTCATAACTTCTTCAGGTGTTCCAGTCGCGACAACCATACCACCTTCAGTTCCAGCTCCAGGACCAATCTCTACTAAATAATCAGCCGCCCGCATTGTATCTTCATCATGTTCAACAACAATTAAAGTATTGCCTAAATCCCGCATTTCTTGTAATGATTTAATAAGTTTCTCATTATCCTTTTGATGAAGCCCAATACTAGGTTCATCTAAGACATATAACACCCCTGATAATTTACTACCAATTTGGGTTGCTAAACGAATTCGCTGCGACTCACCACCAGACAAAGTACCGGCCCGTCTATTTAAAGTCAAATACTCCAAACCAACATTTACTAAAAAAGATAAACGATTATCAATTTCCGTCAATAACAAACGACTTATATTTTCTTGTTCATTACTAAGTTTTAAACCACGTAAAAAGTCTCTTAATTCCCCAATACTCATCGTTGTCATATCATAAATATTTTTGCCTTTAATATAAATAGATAACACACTATCTTGTAATCGTGTTCCATGACATAAAGGACATTCCATTTCAATCATGAAACCCTCTAGCCATTCTCTAATCCAAGCACTTGTTGTTTCTAAATATCTTCTTTCTAAATTAGGAATAACCCCTTCATAGTAATCATTCGTATAACGAACATTACCCGTTTTCGAAACATATTTAATCTCAACCGGTTCAAAAGAACCATATAAAATAATATTCCATTTATCTTTTGGAATATCCTTAATCGGTATATCCATATCTATAGCATATTTTTGACAAACCGCACTCATAGACTGATTATGAATATTATTATCTAAATTATATGCTACAATTGCCCCTTCATTTAAACTTTTATTTTTATCCGGAATAATTAAATCTTCACTAATCTTTAATTTAGTTCCTAACCCCTTACATTCTGGACAAGCCCCATAAGGACTATTAAACGAAAACAAACGTGGTTCCAATTCAGGAATTGAAAAATTACATTTTACACAAGCATAATTTTCACTCATTAAAAACTCTTCGCCACCCATAACATGGAACAAAACTTTGCCATTAGCTAAATGGGTACTGTTTTCAATTGATTCAAAAATTCTACTCCGTTCACTTTCCCGAATAACGACTCTATCAACAATAACTTCAATATTATGTTTCTTATTTTTTTCTAATTTTATCTCTTCATCTAAACTAAAACTTTCCCCGTCTACTCTAACTCTAGAATAACCTTCTTTTCGTAAATCTAAAAGTAAATCTTTATGTGTTCCTTTTTCACCATGAATAATCGGAGCCATGATTTCTAATTTTGTTTCCATAGGTAAGTCCATAATTTTATTAGTCATTTCTTCAATACTTTGACTTTGAATTGGAATATGATGATTAGGACAATAAGGCACGCCAATACGTGCGAATAAAAGCCGCAAAAAATCATAAATTTCCGTAATCGTTCCAACTGTACTTCGTGGATTTTTATTAGTTGTCTTTTGATCAATAGAAATACTAGGACTTAACCCTTCAATACTATCCACATCAGGTTTTTCCACATTTCCAATAAATTGCCGAGCATAAGCCGATAAACTTTCAACGTATCTTCTTTGTCCTTCCGCAAAAATCGTATCAAAAGCCAAACTACTTTTACCGCTTCCTGAAACACCAGTCATTACAATTAATTTATTTTTGGGTAATTCTATATTGATATTTTTTAAATTATTTTCTCTTGCCCCTTTAACAACAATTTTATCCATCAAAAACACCTCCAACAAAGCATTTATATTCTACCACAAAAAAAACAAATATATGCACAAATACTATAGCATATATTTGTTCGGTGTTCAATGAGAAATTTATGTTTTTTAGAAACGGCCTCCGCCGCCTCCGCCACCGCCAAAACCGCCACCGGAAGAAAAGCCGCCTCCCCCACCAGAGCCACTAGACCAGCTACCACCAGATGAAGATGATGATGATGAAGCAACATGCGATACCCTAGAAACACT
>CALVLG010000068.1 GCA_944336815.1 uncultured Bacilli bacterium
GGGATTTGGCTTATCTTTTTATGTAACGTGATAGCAATGCAAAAATAATTGTTATCCGTCTTTTTTTTTGGTATAATATTTTTAGAATAGGGGATAAAAGTATGGGTAAAAGAGGTCAAGCATTAGTCGAATATGTTTTAATTATTGCGCTTATTAGTGTGCTTACAATAAGCATTGTTTCCTATTTTGGGGGCTATTTAAAAGATGCAATCACGAAATCTTCTTGTAGTATTGCAGATAAAATTTATGTTGAGGGTGAAAAACCTGGTGAAGCTACTTGTGTAAGTAAAGAAGAATATGAAAGTATGCAAAAGGAATGAGGCTAGATGAAGAAAAAAAGGGGTCAAGCGTTAGTTGAATTTGTGATTATTTTACCAATTTTTACTTTTATGTTGTTAGCCGTAATAGATATTGGCAAAATTCTTTTTTTTCGGAATGAATTAGAAAGTCAATTAAGTGAAGTAATTTTTTTATATAATGAAAAAAAGTCTTACAATGATATTGTAAAAGAGATGGAATTAGATGATGAAAATATTACTTTAGAAATTAAAAACGAAGACAATGAAAAAGTAACATTTTTTTTGAAACAAGATTTGGAAATTATTACGCCAGGTTTAAATTTAATCTTAACTAACCCTTATGAAATAAGCGTTCAAAGGAAGATTGGCTATGAATAAAAAGGGACAAACATTAATTTTTTTTGTTTTATTAATTCCGGTTTTCGTGACGCTTATGGCAGTGATTGTTGATGTTGGGGTAATGCGTTATACTTATCAAAATACGAAAAGCATTGTTAGTGATGGGATAAGAATGTATTTAAAAGACAAAGACATTGCTACTTTAAAAGAAGTGTTAGAAGATAATGGGTTAGAAAAAGAAGAATATGTGATTAAAGAAGAAGATGCTAAAGTTTTGGTTACGGTGCATACGAAGGCCGAGGCCATCTTTGGGCAAATCATTGGTTTTTCTTCTTATGATATTGATATTTCATTGGTTGGTTTTGAAGAAAACGAAGAAATTATTATTAGAAAGGAAGAGGTTTCATGAAGAAAAAAACAGGCAAAAGTATTTGTGTTTTTTCAGCTAAAGGCGGAGTTGGAAAAACAATTTTTACACTCAATTTAGCTGGTATTTATGAAAGTATTGGCAAAAAAGTTTTAATCATGGACTTAGACTTATCTAGTGGGGGTATAACTCTAGCAACTAATAAACCAACTGATAAAAACATTTATAATTTTGTTGATGATTATAGTAATAATCGTTACCGGGATTTTTCTTCTTATGTGACGAAGTATGATTCTCATATCGATTTACTTGCTAGTCCAAAAGACCCTCGTCAAGCTTCAAAAATTGATTCTAAATATTTAGAAATTGCAATTGATAAAGCGGAATACTTATACGATATTGTATTAATTGATACTAATCATGTTTTAAATGAAACGAATTTAGTTGTTTTAGATGAAGTGTCTTCGATTTTATTTTTAATGACTAATGATCCCCTTGATCTAAAAAATATGAAAAGTTTATTATCTATTTTTCGAGATTTAAAAAAAGATAATTATAAAATTGTTTTAAATAATGGCCGGGATCCAATGAAAAAATATTTCACGCTTTTTGATATGAAAAGTGTAATGAAAGCTAATATTGATTATGTTATTTCGGAAGAATTTTATGTTAAAAATATTGATAGTTATATTATGAGTGGGCAAATTATTACTTTGCAACCTAAAGCGGCAAATGTTTTTAATAAAGATTATACGGTATTACTTAAAATGGCAACAGATATTTTAGGAAAGGGTCGTGAAAAAGATGAAAAAGAGCTTAATTGAGGCTTTTAATATTGAACGAAAACCAAGTAAGACTTCTTTTGTTTCTGATTATGAAATATTTCCTGATAAAAAGTTATTAGATGATTTACGAACTAAAATTATCGAAAATTTGATTGATAAAGAAATACCAGAAGATAAGTTATTAAATCAGTTTATTAATGATGAAATTGATAAAACGATTGAAGGATATGATTTATCTAATTTAGAAAGAAGCCACTTATATAACTTGATTGATAATGAAATCAATGGTTATGGGCCTTTGACTGAACTTTTAGAAGACAAAAATATTACAGAAATTATGGTTAATAGTCCTAAAGAAATATATATTGAAATTGATGGGCAAATTATTAAAGATGAAAGTGTTTCTTTTATTAATGATGAGCATATTATAAGGACAATTGAAAGAATGATTGGGCCGATGGGAAGAACAATTGATGCGACAAACCCGATGGTAGACTCAAGATTAAAAGACGGTTCTAGAATTAATGCGGTTATTCCACCACTTAGTACAAAAGGTCCTGTTATTACAATTCGAAAATTTAGAGGCGAGATGACTACGGCTGATGATTTAGTTAGAATTGGTTCTTTAACACCTTATATGGCTACTTTTTTAGAGGCAGCAGTAAGAGGTAAATGTAATATTATTGTTTGTGGGGGTACCGGTAGTGGTAAAACAACACTTTTAAATATTTTAAGTGGGTTTATTCCTGATGGGGAACGAATTATTACGATTGAAGATGCAGCTGAATTAAAACTAGAAAAAGAACATGTTATTTCTTTGGAAACAAGAGTAACAAACTATGATAATGAAGGGGAAGTAACAATTAGAGATTTAGTTATTAATGCCCTTAGAATGCGGCCAGATCGAATTATTGTTGGTGAGGTTCGAGGTAAAGAAGCATTTGATATGTTACAAGCCATGAATACTGGGCATGAAGGTTCTTTAACAACACTTCATGCTAATAGTCCTAAAGATGCTTTAAACCGTTTAGAAACAATGGTTTTAATGAGTGGGTTAGATATTCCTATTCGGGCTATTCGGGAATATATTGCCAGTGCGATTGACTTAGTCGTGAATATTGAAAGAATGAGTGATGGTAAAAGAAAAGTTACTTCGATTGCAGAGTTAGAAAATTTTAAAGAAGGGGAGTTACAGTTAAAAGAAATATTTGCTTTCCATCAAAAAGGTTTAACTTCAACGGGAGAAGTAGATGGCGAATACGTTTTATATAATGAAACAGTACCAAAAGTTTATAAGAAAATTACGACTAGAGGTATTACTGATTTAGATTTTATGTTTAAAAAATAAGAGAAGAAAGGAGTTTTATCATGGAAAATTTTTCTTGGTCAATTTTTATAACACAAGCCATAGTTATTTTAATCTTGCTAATTTTAATTGTTTATTTAATGCGCCAGAAAAGAATTATTCGCTTAGAAAAAAGATTTGAAGACTTTGCTTTGTTAAGTATCCATGATAAAGAAAAATCTTTCTTTGACGGAGTCGCGGAATTTTTATGGAAAGTAGTACATAAAGTGGCTAAGACTTTACAAAAAAGTGTTTTTTTAAAAAAATATGCTGTTCGTTATGAAAAGCACATTAAATATGAGGATAAAGATTCGATTACTGGGATGGATTATATTGCTATTAAAGTTTTAGTAGGTTTATCTTTTATTGTTTTTAATATTTTAACTTTTATGTTTCAAGTTATGGAAATGAGTTTAATTAGTTTTTTAATTAGTTTCTTAATTGGTTTTTTCATCCCCGATATTTTTATTCATTTAGAATATCAAAAGAAAAGAAAAAGAGTGGAAGAAGATTTATTAAAAGCCATTATAATTATGAATAATAGTTTTAAATCAGGTCGAAATATTATGCAAGCAGTTCAAATTGTTAAAGAAGAATTAGATGGCCCAATAAGTGATGAATTTAAAAAAATTTATTTAGATATGACTTATGGTTTAAGTATCGATGTTGTTTTTGATCGTTTTTATAACCGGGTGAAATTAGAAGATGCAAAGTATATTACTAGTTCTTTAACCCTTTTAAATAAAACGGGTGGTAATATTGTAAAAGTTTTTGGAACAATTGAACATTCTTTTTTTGATAAGAAAAAATTAAAACAAGAAATGCAAAGTTTAACGGCAGCCTCTATTTTTGTTTTTAGAACCCTTTGTTTTTTACCACTTTTCTTTATCGTGGCTATTTATATTTTAAATCCCTCTTATTTTGCCCCAATGTTTGAAACAGGACTAGGTAGAATGGTTTTAGCCTTAATCGTGCTTTTATATGTTTTATATATATTGGTAATTAAGAAAGTTCTTGAGGTGAAGATCTAATGAAAGAAAGAAGTTTAGTTCAAAGAATTTATACGGAAAAGAGTATTAAAAAAATTGAAAAAAAGATTAAGTTATTAGGTCTTCACTGCCATTATAATGCAATTGATTTATTAAATATTCGGCTTTTAACAAGTCTTATTTTGTTTTTCTTACTTATTGCTTTTAATAAAAACGGCTATATTTTAGGGCCAATTGTTGTCTTTATTTTTCATTTTTTAAGCGAGTATATTGTTTTAGATTATCCAATTAAAAAACGAGAAAAGAAATTAGAAGAAGAAGCGATTTTTTTCTTTGAAGTTTTGTCTTTAACTTTAGAAAGTGGGCGCAACTTGACATTAAGTTTACAAATGACAGCTAAAAATATTCAATCAGAATTATCTGAGGAATTTGCTAAGTCGTTAAAAGAAATGGAATTAGGTAAAAGTTTTCAAGAGGCTTTAACTGACATGAAGCAAAGAATACCTAGTGATACAATTAATAATGCAATTTTAAATATTGTTCAGTCTTCTATTTTTGGAAATGATATTGAAGAATCTTTAAATAATCAACTAGATTTTTTAAGAGATAAAAGAATATTAGATATTAAAAGTCAAATTGGTAAATTACCAACGAAAATAAGTGTGATTTCTGTTATTTTCTTTATTCCGATTATTTTACTTGTTATTTTAGCGCCTGTTGTGATTGATTTTTTTGTTGGTTAGTCTTTTAAATTAATTAAAAAAAGGCTATAATATAGATAGAAAAAGAATAGGTGAAAAAGATGAAAGATAGCTTAAGTTTTAAAAATATTTTTAAAAGAGAAACAAAACTAGCAACATATATTATTGTTTGTTTAACGATTGTTGTTTT
>CALVLG010000069.1 GCA_944336815.1 uncultured Bacilli bacterium
CATTATTATTCCTCCTCATCTTTATCATGGGAAGAAATCACTTTTTTTATACAATTATTTTAAATTTAGTTCATCAAAGCCTAAATCTTTTAAAATACTAGTTTTATCACGCCAATTTTTTAAAGTTCGAACATATAGTTCTAAATACACTTTTTTTTCTAACATGGCTTCAAGTTCTTTACGAGCTTCTGTTCCAACTTGTTTTAGACGTTCGCCACCTTTACCTATAACAATTTTTTTAATACTTTCACGATCAACAATTATATCAACGTTAATATTAACGATATTTTCTTTTTCTTCAAATTTGGTGGTAAAGCATGTAAGACTATGCGGTACTTCTTCGACTGTTTTGTTAAGAAGTTTTTCTCTAACTAGTTCACTAGCCATGAATGAAAGTGAATTAGTCGTAATCATATCATCTTCAAAGTATTGAACATCACCAGTAAGATATTTTTTTATCACGGCAAGTAAATGAGTGATGTTGTCTTTTTTTAAGGCACTTACAGGCACGATTTCAGCAAAAGGAAAAATATCTTTGTAGGCCGCGATGGCACAAAAGATTTCTTCCTCCGTCATTTGATCAATTTTATTGAGAATTAAAAAAATAGGACTTTTAGCTTTTTTTAAAGATTCTAAAATCATTTTATCGCCTGAGCCTAGGCCACTTTTAGCATCTACCACAAATAAGATTACATCAACGTCTTTCATGACAGAGTAACTTTCTTTATTTAAAATACGGCCTAGTTTACCTTTAGGTTTATGAATACCTGGCGTATCTAAAAAAATAATTTGGGTATCTTTTTCATTATAAATTCCTTGAATAATATTTCTTGTTGTTTGAGCTTTATTGGAGGTAATCGCGATTTTATAATCTAAAATACTGTTTAATAATGTGCTTTTACCAACGTTTGGACGACCAACAATACTTACAAAACCACTACGCATAACTTCATCTCTTTTCTAAAATATATAAGTACTAAATATATATAAAACAACGATTATAGCCAAAATAGCGATTACAAAAGATGCGGCTGAACCACAGTCTTTAGCCTTTTTAGCATAAGGGTGATATTCTTTAGTAACTAAGTCAACGACATTTTCAATAGCCGTATTTACAAGTTCCATGGCAAGTAAAAAAACGGCTAATAAACTAATTGTTATTATGTCTGGGATGGATACTTTTAAAATAAAACAAATAACAAGAACGAATGAAACGGCTAGCAAATATAAATGCAAGCTTCGTTCTGTTTTGATGGAACTAAATAAGCCACTTAATGAATATTTGCAACTATTATAAAAATGGATAAATACGTTATCTTTATCGCGTGATTCCTTCTTCATCTAAAATCTCCTTTTGTAAACCAAACATTTTTTCTTCATCTTCTTTATTCATGTGATCATATCCTAGTAAATGTAATAAGCCATGAACAACTAAAAATGATAGTTCTCTAGTTTCACTATGGCCATATTCTTTAGCTTGACTAATCATTCTAGGAATACATATATAAATATCACCTAAAACTCTATTTTCTAACATAAAATCGTCTTTATTATCTTCAAAGGCAAAGCTAATAACATCAGTTACTTTATCAATTTGACGATAAGTCTTATTTATAGTTTGAATCTCTTCTTCCGAAACAAAAATAATGGAAAAGATACTGGCTAAAGCTTTTTCTTTCATAAGTGTTCTTTTAATTACTCGATCTAAATAACTATAATCTTTGTCATAACCATATACATTGTTTATTTTGTATTCCATATTATAAATCCCCTAACTAAAAAAGATGAATGCCCATAATTTTTAAATAATACCATACAGCTACGATGGCAATTAAAATACACAAGATGTTATAAAATAAATCACTTTTTAAAAACCGGGGCAAATGTTTTTCAATGGCTTTAAAACCGACATATAAAAGGAAGCCAATAATAGCCCCGACGACATTCAATAAAATATCATCAACATCAAAACTACGACCAATATAATATTGAACAAATTCTACCGTAAAACTTGTTAGAAAGGCAATAAAGAAAATATGACTTACTTTTTTAGCCTTGATATATACCGAAACAAAATAGCCAAACGGCACAAAAATTAAAATGTTACCGATAACGTTCATAAAGAAACCATGGGTACCTATATCGTATCTTGTTATTTCGGTAAAAGGCATTAAGTTAAAACCGCTGTTAACATTTAATTCAGTTGAGGTTAATAATTCAAATAACAGTAAGGCATATATAATAAAAACCATGTTAAAAAACTCTTTATAAAAGACAAAACGTTCACTGCTATTATGAATATGCATTAACCGAATAGAAACAATTACAACCAAAAAAATAGTTAGCATTGGCCATATATTTCTTATTGAATCTGTAAGAATTTTCCATTCCATAGTCCACCACTTCTATTCTTCTATTTGAAATTCTTGTCTTGTACCTATTTGTTCTAAAACAGAAACAAAAACTTCTATATTCATTGTACTATTATTTACTTCTTTTTTCAAAACTTTTTTAGTAAGAATTTCTTCTTTTTCTTCTAAAGTGCTTTCTATTTTGGCCAAGGCTTCAGTAGTTGCTTTATTTAAGGCTTCTTCTTCGGTGTATGTTTTTGTATTTTTAATAGTTTCATATTGTTTTACAAATGATACTTCAGTTTGAAATAAGGAAAATAAAAACTTAGCTTCTTCGGTGTATTCTTCTACTCTACTTTTGAAAAGAAAATCGTTATAGCCTTTATTTTTTAAGCGAATATTATACCGAACTTTACCAGTTTTTTCTTCTACATCATACGTCATGGGTACACTTATTTTAACGGTATACCAAACTTCAGCATAAACTTTACCGGTGGCACAGACAACGTTTTTTATTTCTTCGTCTTTCATAATTGTCCCACTAAGTAAAATATCTCCTTTTTTCACAACATCGTTTTGTTTGACCAAAGAAGATCCTTTACTGTAAATCATTTCTTTAATAATTCCGTCTTTAGTGGCTACGACATTACAAGCCCTAGGAGTTGTAGGCTCTTCTTTCATTTTTCTTTCTTCGACCCGAACTATATATTTCATGCCACTATTTTCAATTTCTAACCATTCTAATTTATCTTGAAATTCATCTAATATTTCTTCTTTAATTTGGGTGATTTCTTGATAACTTTTTTTCCAAATATTTTTTTTGATTCCTTTTTCTTCTAAAGCAGTTTTAACTAAAAAACGAATGTCTTCACTAGAGTGAATGACCTCGACTGATAAAATAAGATTAGAAAAGCAAAATAAAACAATTAAACCAACAAGTAAAGAAAGAAGAAAAATATGATATTTTTTAATCTTTTTTTTAATTAAATTTAGACCTGTTTCTTGACTCTCTTTAACTTTAATAAACCAAATGCTTTTTATTTTTGGATAATCACTAGCTAATATTTTGATTTTTATTTCTTGATTAAAGGATATACATTCATAAAGAAAGATGCTTTTTTCTTGGCATTTTAAAAAGAAACGTTCTTGGTTATTTGTTTCAACAGTTACCCACAAAAATGATTTCACTTATTAATCCTCATTTCTTTTAAATTACCAACAATTAGTATTTCGTTGTTAGTTAGTTTTAAAACTTTAAAGTCAGCTCCATTTAATTCTAAATTAAAATTTTCAACCGCTAAAACAATTAACGTTTCTTTTAAAACTTCGATCTTTTTTAAGCCATAGACATGCAGATAGTTTTGCCACATATCAATATAATAATCTTGATCTAGCAAAAAGTTTTTTAAGGTCTTATATATGTGCATAAAATCACCTAACTAATTATATGCGCCTCACTAAAAAAAGAGCCAAAGCTCTATAATTTTAAAACAAAAGGATCGCTTTTTGTTCCTTCACCGCTAACAATTCTGACGTTAGAGTTTAGATATAAGGCGGGGGTAACGCCATAAGTATAGCTCGCAGTGCCGTTGCCCACAAACCCGTAACTATTCACACGGAACGCATAGATCGAAGAACTAGCACAGGGAGTTAAAGTCCATTGAAACCTTCCACTTTTATATAGCCAATCATTGTTTATACAATCACTTACACTTGAACTATCCCAATTATATAATTCTGTATTTAGACATGTTTCTCTATCGGTTGTACTTCCACCACTTGTAGCATAACCATAATCACTTGCATACATTAAACCTATTTTACCCATCCATTTTGTTGATCGTCCATTATATACGGTCGTTCCTCTTTCTCTTTCATAAAACATACTTGCTGTTACATCATTATTTGTACTACTTCCTCCTAAGTTCCAGACAGCATCACTTATCATTGTCTTTGCTTCTTCACTTAACCCAGTATTCGTGAAATCACAGGCTGTTGTCGCGCCATTTTGTCCACTTGGACAATCGCCACTTGTTCTATTCCAATATGGACCGTTATTTAAGACTTCTTTTAAAGTACTATCAGTCCAATCACTACTCCCATTTGCTGAAATAGATGAACCTGTGCCACTTGGCTTATTATCCCAACTATAATTACCGATTGGTTCATCTCTAATTAGTTTTATTCTTGTTTCTTTGGTTTCACTACCATTATCGATATTATTAAATACTCCGATGATTCGCCATAGCTCATTATTAAATGTCACATAATTATTTGGGTTAACTCCGATGTATCTTAAATTGTTATCGGTCGTCTTATCAAACTTTAATTCTTCTGTTTCACCTTGAGCTAATATTTGGCATGCTCCTGTATTTGGATTTATCTCACAAAAAGTTTCTTCTTTAAAATATAACGTGCATTTGGTTCTTGTTTGGGTTAGATTATTTATTTTCGGAGCCCACTCATCATCTAACCATTCTACTGTGGCCCCATTCGTACAAGTTGTTTTTTCTTTATCTAAGACATATCCTTCACCTTTAGCTGGCATTGTACTTGATATAACACCATCAACATAAAAAGCAAAGTAAAGGTCCCCTGGATCTACAACATTGCCATCGATAA
>CALVLG010000070.1 GCA_944336815.1 uncultured Bacilli bacterium
ATATATCTCCTAACCATTTCACCAGATTCACCTTTAGCAATAGCATCTCTTGACTTGTGCAACTCGGTTGCCGAAGTACTTAATTTCTTTCCTTGGTGCTTCATGGCATCCATTTTCATTTTGTATGCAAATGCTTTTTCACTAGGTAATAACTTTTCTCTTTGAAGATTAGAATCAACCATAAATATTACAGCATCATCATCAGTCAGCTCCTTAATATAAGCATCAACTTCATCTGCACCATTAATCTCAAGTGCTTTTAATCTCCTATGTCCTGATACCATTTCAAACTTATTGTCTCTAGGTCTAACGATAACAGGATTTAATAAGCCATTTTCCTTAATGCTTTGGGCTAGTTCATGTAATGAACTATCTACTTCAACATTAAATGGATGATCTTTAAATGGCATAATATCAACTAACCTAATCTTCTTTGCATTACTCATCTTTACTACCTTGGAAATAAGTTAGTTTCCAATCTATATATGTGGAATACTTTATCTCTCTATTCCTTCTTCTTTTCCTCATGGTGTCCCACTCTTTTAAAAACATCTTAACATTATCAATAAAATCTCGATCAGTAATAACCACATCATCAACATCAAAATGATAATTTGGTAATAGTTCTTCCAGCCATAGTAAGATATAAATAAAGTCTAATGAATCATTGTAATCATATTGCTTAATTGCATGATAGCTAACACCCAATAAATCAGCAATAAGCTTAGTTCTAGTTACATTAGAATTTCTATCACCCTTCTCATATCTAGTCATTGTACGACGTCTATTAGCACCTGTAGCGCCTAATAAACCAGATATCTCATCTTGTGTCTTACCTCTAAACTGCCTTGCAAAAGCTATCCTTGAGCCTTGCGATAAATCTCTTAAAATTGGTCTTGAATACATCAATTTCATCAATAAATTACCTCCAATACTCATCGCAGAATACCACTAAAAAGACCAAATCAGCGAATATATGCGATTATATATTCAGATTTAGTCTTTATATTATTAAATAAGCTTTATATAAGCAATAGAAAATCTCTATAAAATAAGGGTTTATCTACTTCTTATAATTGCCCACCATTCTTGATAGCGGCTTGAGCTGCAGCAAGTCTAGCAATTGGCACCCTAAAAGGAGAACAAGAAACATAATCTAAGCCTGCCCGATGACAAAAATCAATACTTGCAGGATCTCCACCATGTTCACCACATACACCTAAAGAAAGTTTTTTATTTGTACTTCTTCCTTTTTCGGCTGCAATTTTAACTAAAGCTCCAACCCCATCTTCATCAATTCGCGCGAATGGATCTTGTTCAAAAATTTGTTTTTCATAATATTCATTTAAGAATTTACCAGCATCATCTCTTGAAAAACCAAATGTCATTTGGGTCAAATCATTTGTTCCAAATGAGAAGAAATCAGCATACTTGGCAATTTCATCAGCCACTAAAGCAGCTCTTGGAATTTCAATCATTGTTCCAACTTTATAAGAAAGTTTAACATTCGCTTCTTTAATAATTTTATCAGCTGTTTGTGTTACAACTTCTTTAACAAAAGTAAATTCTTTAACACTACCAACAAGTGGAATCATAATCTCTGGTGTAACTTTAATGCCTTCTTTACTTACTTCGATCGCCGCTTCAATAACAGCTCTTGTTTGCATACGTGCAATTTCGGGATAAGTAATAGCTAAACGACAACCACGATGTCCCATCATTGGGTTAAATTCTTTTAAAGAGGCAATTCTTTCTTTGATTTCCGTAACCGTAACGTTTAAATCATCAGCAAGTTTTTTTATCTCTTCTTCATCAGTTGGTAAAAATTCATGTAAAGGTGGATCTAAATAACGAATAACAACAGGATTAGGGGCCATAACCTTATATAAAGCCACAAAGTCATCTTTTTGATAAGGCAAAATAGCTTCTAATGCTTTTTCACGTTTTGAAACCGTATCAGCCATAATCATTTTTCTAAAATTGAAAATTCTTTCTTTATCAAAAAACATGTGTTCTGTCCGGCATAAACCAATTCCTTCAGCGCCAAACTTTTTAGCTTGTGTGGCGTCTCTTTCATTATCAGCGTTAGCTCTTACTTTTAATGTTCTTCTTTGATCAGCCCAAGCCATAAATGTTTTAAAATCACCACTAATACTTGGTTCTTCTGTTTCTAAAATACCATCATAAACTTTACCAGTACTACCATCTAAACTAATAGCGTCTTTTTCATGATAAATTTTACCATCTTTTGTTTTAAACCATTTTTCTTCTTCATTAATAGTTAATTCACTACAACCAGAAACACAGCAAGTTCCCATACCTCTAGCTACAACTGCTGCATGGCTAGTCATTCCGCCTCGACCAGTTAAAATTCCTTCGGAATGATTCATTCCTTCAATATCTTCAGGACTTGTTTCTAATCGAACTAAAATAACTTTTTCACCTTTTTTATTTGCTTCAGTTGCTTCTTTAGCCGTGAAATAAATATGTCCAGCTGCAGCTCCAGGACTAGCCGCTAAACCAGTAGTAATAACTGTTCCTTTTTTTAAACTTGCTTCTTTAAATGTTGGATGTAATAACGCATCTAATTGTTTTGGTTCTACTTTAAGTAAAGCTTCTTCTTCAGTAAGTTTTCCTTCTTTTACTAAATCAACCGCGATTTTAATTGCCGCTGAAGCAGTTCTTTTACCATTTCTTGTTTGAAGCATAAATAACTTACCATTCTCAATTGTAAACTCCATATCTTGCATATCACGGTAATGATCTTCAAGTTTTTTAGCTAAACTTTCAAATTCTTTATATACTTCAGGCATTTCTGTTTCCAAACTAGAAATAGGACTTGGTGTTCTTATACCAGCTACAACATCTTCACCTTGTGCATTCATTAAATATTCCCCATAAAGTTTTTTCTCACCCGTAGCTGGATTTCTTGTAAAAGCAACCCCCGTACCAGAATTAGAACCAATATTACCATAAACCATTTCTTGAACATTAACAGCTGTTCCCCAAGAAGCTGGAATATCATTCATTCTACGATAGTAAATTGCCCGTTCATTGTTCCAACTTCTAAAAACGGCTCTTACAGCTTCTAAAAGTTGTTCTTCTGGAACTTGTGGAAAATCTTCATGTGCAATTTCTTTATAAATCTTTTTAAAATCTGCCGTTAAACGATACATATCTTCAGCATCTAAATCAGTATCAAATTTAACTCCTTTATCTTCTTTAACTTTATCTAAATGTCTTTCAAAAGCACTTTTTGGATACCCTTTAACAACATCAGCATACATTTGAATAAAACGGCGATAAGAATCATAAACAAACCGTTTATTATTTGTTGTAACAGCAAACTCTTTAGCAACTTCATCATTAAGGCCTAAATTTAACACTGTATCCATCATTCCTGGCATACTAGCTCTAGCCCCACTTCGTACACTTACCAAAAGAGGATTTTTAGTATCGCCAAAAGTCTTACCTGTTATTTTTTCTAATTCTTTTAAAGACTTTAAAATTTCTTTTTCAATTGCCTCTGGAAGGACTTCTTTATTTTCATAATAGCTTGTACAAGCTTCGGTACTAACCGTAAAACCACGTGGAACTGGTAACCCAATTCTTGTCATTTCTGCTAAATTAGCCCCTTTACCCCCAAGTAATTCTCGCATGTCTTTGTTTCCTTCTTGAAACATATAGACATATTTTTTCATCTAACCATCTCCCTAATTATCATTATAGCAAAAAGAACCCACATTGCAAATAATAGTTACATTATTTACTAATATATTTTAAAAATAAAAAAAGAACAGTCTATTACCATTCCTATTCTTTCATATAATTTTATTTTCTGGGCATCCGATGAAAATATTCATTTCGTAAATATTCATTAGATAAATGCGTATATATCTGAGTTGTATCTAAATTTTCATGACCAAGCAATTCTTGAACTGTTCTAATATCCGCCCCATTTAAAAGAAGATGGGTTGCAAAAGTATGCCGAAGCGTATGACAAGAAACGTGATGCTGTAAGGCAATTTTTTTAACCCTTTTAGAAACAATTTGTTCAGCTGAAGCCCGGCTTAATTGTCCCCCTAAAGTATTTAAAAACAAGTAATCACTTTTATTTTTACGTAAAAAAGTATCCCGTTCTTTTAAATAAGCCTCAATAGCTTCTTTAGCATAATCACCAAACAAAACAATTCTTTCTTTACTCCCTTTTCCAAGAACCCTAATCGTTTTTTCATTCATATCAAGATCTTGAAGTTTTATTGCTACCGCTTCACTAACCCGTAACCCTGTCGCATACAAAACCTCAAATAAACACTTTTCCATCTTTTGTCTTGGTGTTTTTAGTTCTTCAGGCTTAAAATCTAACAAAGCTCTTAATTCTTCATAATTAAGCGTCTCTGGTAATTTTCTTTTTGTTTTAGGATTATGAATTCTTTTAAAAACATTTGTCGTAATTTCATTTCTTTCTTTCAAAAAATCATAAAAACTTCTTAACGCACTAATATGTCGCGAAATAGAAGTTGGTGTATAAGAAAGATTATCCAAATATTTTAAATATTCCCATATTTCTTCTTTTGTGATTTTTAAATAATTAATTCTTTTTTCCTTTGTATAAGCTAAAAAACGTTCTAAATCATTTTCATAACCAAGAATAGTATTTTTACTATAGTTACGTTCAACTTCTAAATATTTTAAAAATTCTAAAATCATAACACTACCCTTTTTAATTGTACCAAATTTCTGACGAAAAGTCTTTAGTTTAGAGTAAATTTCCATTTACAAAAAAAGCACTTGAGTTTAGTATATATGTCGTTCAAAACAAACCACAACTCAAGTGCTACTTATATTATATACATTTTATAAATTAAATAAAGCCTTTTTTGTGATTTG
>CALVLG010000071.1 GCA_944336815.1 uncultured Bacilli bacterium
GCCTGTAACGATACCGCGGCAAATTGTCTTAAAAATAATGCGAGTTTAAATACAGTTGAATTAGTAGATGATGAAACAGTTGATCATAATATCAGGTATATAGGTGCTAACCCAAATAATTATGTAAGATTTAATAATGAGCTGTGGCGAATCATCGGCGTATTTAATAACATTGATAATGGTAGTGGCACCAAAGAAACAAGAATAAAACTTATTAGAGATGAATCAATAGGCGAGTATAGTTGGGATAATAAGCCAAGTGGCACAGGTTCATCTACTTCATCAAATGGGAGTGGTGATTGGACTGATAGTACCTTAAAAGAAGTCTTAAATAACGGTCCATACTGGAATAGAACAAGTGGTAATTGTCCAAGTAAAAAAAATGGAGTAACAACGTCTTGTGACTTTAGTACTAATGGACTAACAGAAGAAGCAAAGCGGATGATAAGCGATGCTGTATGGAACTTAGGAGGAGCATCTAGTATTTCAAATACAGCATCAGCATTTTACACATATGAAAGAGGAACAAAAGTATATAGTGAACGACTAACAAAATGGACTGGTAAAATAGGTTTAATGTATCCAAGTGATTATGGATATGCTACAAGTGGTGGAAGTACGACCAATCGAGAAGCATGCTTAAATAAAGAATTATATAATTGGGAAAGTTCAAGTGTAAATTATTGTAAAAACAATGATTGGCTCTATAAAAGTGAAACTTATCAATGGACCTTAACTTCTACAACCAGCACTTCGTACAGCGTGGTCTATGTGCATAGGGATGGGCGCGTGGGCGGCAACACTCCGTCCGATACTTATGGCGTTTTCCCCGCTTTATATCTAAACTCTAACGTGAAAATCAGTGGCGGAAGTGGAACGGAAAGTAATCCTTATGTTTTAAGTTTGTAATGTGTGATTTGTCTGTAATTATAAATTTACTTTTGCTTGGTTTCATGGTATACTTTTTTAGAAGAATAGAAAGCGAGTAAAGCACATGAATCAGAATATAATGTCTTCGACAAATAATAGTGGCAATGCTTTAAAACCATTAAAATATCCTGGTCTTGGGTTATTTATGTCTTTTAAATTATTTTTTGAGATAATGGTTTATATTGTGCGTTGTTTTTTTAGGGGCTTTACATTTGTTTTTAAAGACTTGCCTGTTAATGCTTGGCAAAAAGCAAGTGGCCAAGTTGATAAAGCTTATAAGGGCACTAAAATAGCTTTAGAAAAACAAGAAGAAAAAAAGAAAAAAAGTGTTTTAAATATGGATATTGGTGATTTGTTAAAAAACACCAAGTTTATGCAAAAAAAGATAGCTAAATTAGAAAAAGAAAAATTGAATTTATATAAAGAATTAGAAGGGGACGGAAAAATTAGAAGTAAAGAATCACGTGTTTTTCGCTTTACGGCTAAAAATCCGGAAGGAAAATTAGAAACTGGTATTGTTAGCGGTTTTTCTAAATTAGATATAAATACTTTCTTGGTTCAAGATGGCTATGATGTTTATAAAATTGAAAGTAATAAAACAATTGATTTTTTATATGGACAAACAAGTATTTTAGCACCTAAATTAAAAAGTAAAGATTTACTTTTTTGGTTGACTCAATTGTCTACTTATTTAAAAAGTGGTATTCCTTTGGCTGACTCTATTCGGATTTTAAATCAACAAATGAATAAAAAAGGCCAATATAAAAGAGCTTTTCAATCTATTTCGTATGAACTTACAATGGGAGAATCTTTTTCAAAGGCTTTAGAAAAACAAGGAACAATGTTTCCGGCTTTACTAATCAATATGATTAAAGCGGCTGAAGCAACGGGTGAACTTGAAGAAACTCTTGATGATATGGCTAATTATTATGAAGAGATTGATAAAACAAGAAGACAGATGATTTCTGCTTTAACTTATCCGTCGGTTATTATGGTTTTCAGTTTAGCCGTTATTACTTTTATAATGATTTATGTAATTCCGGAGTTTGTTGGTATTTATGAAGATAATAATGCTGAGATAACAGGAATAACGAAAGCAGTTATTGATATAAGTAATTTTTTACAACATAATTTTGGTAATATTTTATTTTTAATCGCTATTACAATCATTGTGTTAGTTATGTGTTATAAAAAAATAAAAGCGTTTAGAAAAAATATTCAAGTTTTTGCCATGAAATTACCGGTTATAGGGAATATTTTAAAATATAATGAAATGACTATTTTTGCTTTGTCTTTTTTATCTTTGTTAAGGAACAAAGTTTTTATTACGGAAAGTATTGATATTTTAAGTAAGATAACAAATAATGAAGTTTATAAAGAGATTATGTATAATACAATTGATAATGTTGTAAAAGGGGAAAAAATAAGCGCGGCCTTTAAGGATCATTGGGCCATTCCTGATGTAGCTTATTATATGATTGTGACTGGTGAATCAACGGGTAAACTAGCGGAAATGATGTCCAAAGTAAGTACTTATTATCAAGAGATGCACCGAAATTTAGTTAACTCTTTAAAATCGTTTATTGAACCAATTATGATTTCAGGCTTAGCTATTGTGGTAGGAGTTATTTTACTTGCGGTTATCGTACCGATGTTTGGTATAATGAATACATTAGAAATGTAGGGGGATTTATGGAAGTATTTTATTATATAATGTTTTTTGTAATGGGAAGCGTTTTAGCTTCTTTTTACTGTGTTGTGGGAACTAGGTTATCAGAGGGCAAGTCTTTGATTAAACCAGGAAGCCACTGTATAGCTTGTAATCATTTATTAAAATGGTATGAATTAATTCCAATATTTTCTTTTTTGTTTTTAAGGGGAAAATGTCGTTATTGTCAAGAAAAGATTCCTATTCATACTTTTTTATGTGAAATAGCAACGGGTGTTTTGTTTGTAATTTCTTATGCTGTTTTTGGCTTTTCTTATTCATTATGGGTAGCTTTAATATTAACTTCTTTAATGATTTTAATTTTTGTTAGTGATTTTAATTACATGATTATTTTAGATTCACCTTTAGTTATAAGTGGAATTTTATTGTTTATTTTAAAACTTAGCTATTATGATTTAGAATATGCTTTATTAGGCATAAGAGATGGTGTAATTATGTTTCTTTTTATGCTCTTAATAGGGTTTATTGGGGCAAAGGTTTTTAAAAGAGAAGCATTAGGTGGCGGAGATATTAAGCTAGCTTTTATTATGGGGTTAAGTTTAAATTTAGAATATGCTTTAATGGCTTTAGTATTATCAACATTTTTAGCTTTACCTTATGCGGTAATTAGTTTAATTACTAAAAGTAATCATGAAGTTCCTTTTGGGCCATTTTTAATCGCCGCGACTTGGATTGTTTTCTTTTATCTGGAGAAATTTTCGTATATATTACAGCTATTTTATTGATAATTACAATTCTTCATGGTAGTATAAGCATATAGAAACGCTTTTTTAGAAGAAGTGGCGGGTGATTGAATGGCAAAGAAAGGTTTAAAAAACAAAAGAAAATATATTATTATATTGGGAGTACTTTTAATCGTAATACTTATCTATTGTATATATAATTTTGTTTTAAATCCACGTGACTTATTAGGAAATAGGTGTAAAACCTTTTATAATCAAAGTCAATACAAACTTGTTAATGGGGATGTGATTGATATTCCCGGTAATTCTTGTTTCGTTTCGGAATGTTGCCAGTATTCAGCATCTTTTCGTTCAAAAAAGAATATTGATGAACTACGAAGTGAATTAGATAATTTAGAAGAAGAATTAAACGCTAAAAATGATGATTTAGAGTTTGAAATTAGCGTAAACGAAGAAAAATTTTTTAATACCTTTACAATTAATTATCATTAAAAAAAGAAGTAGAGCTTTATAAATCTAAAGTTTCTACTTCTTCTTTTTTTGATTCGATTGATTTATTTTCTTTACCAATAATAGCATTTCTTAATTCTTTTTGTTCTTCACCTAAGTCTTCTTCAATATCAATGACTCTTAAG
Organism: uncultured Bacilli bacterium; assembly: GCA_944336815.1. Classification (GTDB taxonomy): domain Bacteria; phylum Bacillota_I; class Bacilli_A; order RF39; family UBA660; genus Ventrenecus. Next base: position 3,978 of record CALVLG010000071.1, read on the forward strand.
ACTTCTTCAAAACTAGTAAGGCCATTAATAACTTTTATTAGGCCGTCATCTAAGATACTTGTTGTATTTCCTGATTGATAAATTAGATCTCTTATTTTTTCTTTTGGTTCATTATTTACGATCGCATCTCTTATATCTTGATTTAAAAGTAGTACCTCGTGTAAGGCAATTCGGCCAGTATAACCTTGATAACATTCGGAACAACCAACTGGCTTATAAATATAAGGAATATCCATACCTAAAGCGGTTTTGAAAACTCTTTTTTCATATTCGGTTGTTGGTCTTGAAGTTCGACATTTTGGACACAGTTTTTTACAAAGACGCTGCGAAATTATAGCTTCAAGAGCACTACCAAGGAGGTAACGTTCAACATCCATATCAACTAAACGTTCAATGGTTGTTAAGGAATTGTTAGTGTGGACAGTTGATAATACTAAGTGACCAGTAATACTTGCTCGAACGGCAATTCGGGCCGTTTCGTTATCACGAATTTCTCCAATCATAATAACATTAGGGTCTTGTCGTAAGATTGAACGAAGGGCACTAGCAAATGTTAAACCTATTTCGGGCATAACCTGAACTTGGTTAATGCCAGCGATTTTCATTTCAACGGGGTCTTCGACAGTAATTATATTTCGAGAAACATCATTTAAGGCTTGAAGCATGGCATATACGGTCGTTGATTTACCAGTTCCGGT
>CALVLG010000072.1 GCA_944336815.1 uncultured Bacilli bacterium
GTCTTAAAAGTATCATGCTCAGCCCAGTATTTTTGCCACTTTTTTTCTACAGTTTTGTGATTATACAAAAATATCTCTCCTTAAAACTAAAAAACGCCCTATGATTAAAATCATAGGACGAAGTTAATTTCGCGTTACCACCTAAGTTCCACACATCCAATGTGTGACACTCGTGCCCCTTAACGCGGAAGGCAAACGATAGACTTGTCGTTAGGGCAAGTTCACAGCATCATTGTTAAGCTTTACACCAACCAGCTCATCTCTAATAACAACTCTGACTTGTTACTACTCCCTAGTCTTTATTTTTTGATGGATAATGATTATAATTTACCACATCTACTAGAAATTACAAGGGGAGAAATTTTTTTGAAAAAGAAATATAACAATTTAGCTATCCACGATACCCTTATTCCTGGATTTATTTTTTTAATTCTTTATGTAATTTGGGCACTCTTGGTCATTTATAAAAATCCTTTTATACATTCTTTTGACCAAACTATTATTCATCTAGTTTCTAACAACAATCTAACTAATGTAGCGATTGCCACTAAATTAACAGTAATTGGTAATACTAGTACTTTAACCATTGCTACGATAATTTTATTTATTGGCTTGCTGATTACCAAAAGATTTGCCTATGCTTTCTTCTCAGCCGGATTAATGATCTGTGCCAATGGTTATAATTGGATTACCAAACATGCCGTTGAACGTCATCGCCCCTTAGTTCACCATTTAGTTTTTGCTGATGGTTATAGCTTTCCATCGGGCCACTCAGTAGGTAGTGCAACTTTCTTTGGTATTCTAATAGTCTTAACTATCCTTTTAGTAAAAAATAAAACCTGGCGTACTATTTTAATTATTATTTGGAGTATTTTCCCACTTTTTATTGGTTACACTAGAATCTTCTGTCATGTCCACTATCCCTCAGACGTAATTGGTGGATGGCTAGAAGGTACAACATTTGTTTTACTTGGATTTTCCGTTTTATACCACCTCTATTTAAAAAAGAATAAATAAAAAATGCTAACTGAGTATAATGTTAAACTGAAGTGCCATAGAAAAGTTAGACATTTATAAAATTTTAAAGATTTGATAATACACGATTTCTGTATTTTACAGGAGTCGTGTATTTTAATTTGTTTGATCTTCTAACATTGTTAAACCAATAAATATAATCTTTCAGAATTTCCTTCATCTCTTCTAAACTTCCAATCTTAAGTCGATTCAGTTTTTCTCTCTTCATTAAATTAAATATCGTTTCTCCTGGTGCATTATCATGACAATTTCCTTTTCGGGACATGCTTTGGATTATATTCATTTTCTTTAGTCGAGCCTGATAGCCTGGATTCTGATATTGAAAGCCTTGATCTGAATGAAGGATAGGAGCAGCTCCTGGTGGAAGATTATCTGCTAGTTCATCTAGCATATTATAAATAGTTTTCATTTCAGGAGAATAACTTACTGCACAAGCTAGAATCTCCAAAGAAGCCTCATCTACTACAGGAGAAATATAAACTTTCTTGCCGCTAGTTAGTTTATATTCAGTTACATCGGTATGAAGAACTTTATAGGGGATAGTTTCATCAAAAGTTTGATTTAGGATATTTGGTGCTTTCTTTCCTACATTACCCTTATACGAACTATATTTACCAGTATTTTTATGATAAATTGTTGTTTTTATTCCTAAACTTCTCATTAACTTACGTACTGTTTCTAGAGAAAGTTTAAATCCTTCATCTCTTAACGCTCCCCACATAGGACGATAACCATATGTTTCTTGTCCTTCATAGCCATAATAGATTTCTTGAATCTTCTCTTTTACTAAAGCATACTTATCAGCTTGATTAATTCTATTTTTTACATTGTCATAGTAAGTCTTTCTATTTAATTTGAGCACTTTAAATAAGACCTTAAGTTTAATTTGATGGTGTTTTGCCCGAATATCCTGTATTAATTGTGTTTTTTGTTTGTTGGATAACGTGGATATCGGGCAGCCACTTTTTTTAAGACAAGATTTTCCACTCTAAGTCTTTCTAATTCAGCTTCCTGCTTAAGAATTTTTTCTTCATACTTTTGCTTTTCACTAAGTTCTAACTTTTTAGTTGTCTTCTTACTCTTTTTAGGCACTTTCCTAGGCCGACCTTTCTGTTTAGGCAGCAGCCCAGCATATCCTTCTTCATTGAACTTTTTAGCCCAATTGTATACTTGAGAATCACTAATATTAAACTTAGCCGCTACCTTTGAAACTCCAATAGAATGTGTTAAATAGTAGCGTACCACATTTAGCCTAAAGTCAGAAGAATAAGTAGTTTTAGTATGTTTAACAGATAAGGCAGCTAAACCTTGACACTTAGCCTTATCAATCCATCTACGAATAAGAGTCCAATGAATATTATATTGTTTAGCTAAACCTTTTATTGAATCTTCATGATTTAAATATTTGGAAACAATTTCAATTTTTAATTCAGTCGAATATTTGGTCATAAAAAAATACCTCATAATTATTAGATTTTATGTCTAACAATTATGAGGCACTTCATTTAGCAGCTTCTTCTTTTTTAGCTTTTTCTTTTTCAAGCTCTTCCTTCGTTTTTTTCGGCTTTATTTTTTCTACAGTATTTTCATCATTTTCTTTTTTAGTTTCTATTTCAGTTTTATTTTCTGGCTTATTCTCAGTTTTTATTTCTGGCTCATTTTTTACAGCCTGATCAGCTTTTTCCGCAATTTTAACGACTTCATTCTTATTCTCAGGTGGATTGCCTAGTACTGCCTGGTTATATATTTTACTAATAATTTTCAACGCAATCATTGACTGCTTCAGTGATTGGGGATCGCTCCCCGTCGCCTGCATTAAATCAATAATATCTTTTCTATAATCAATCGTCATATATTTACCTTCTTATTTCTTAAATAGGAATATTATACAAAAATTTTTAATGCTAATCTAATTCTTTATAGATTTTTATATTATTTTTCCTGTAAAACCATTATAATAAAAGTAGTTAAAATATCATTTATTAAATGGGGGAGACTACTATGAAAAAGAAACTTTTACTTTTCGTATCCTTTTTAGCCGGTTTATTGTTCTTGGTATCTACATCAACTTATGCTAGCAAGCTTCCTAAAGGCTATGGTATTGCTAAAACCTTTACCACACCAAAAGCAACCCGTGGCACCTGGTATTATCGCGAAAAGGGTGATAAAACAATTTCTAAGGTAAAGATCACTGCTCATAGCGTAGATGGTAAAAAGCTTTACGTACCTTCACAAAAGTTCTTCGAGAAAAATGTTTACAACGTTTCAGCTAAGAAGCGTAATCAGTTCATCAAAAAAACTGAAAATATTTATGCTGCAGCTAACTATAAAAAGGGCTTCAATGTCAACAATTGGGTTAACTTAGCTGGTGATGGTGAATACTACATCCCTGTTACTAGAACTGTTAACGGCAAAAAGGTTAAGGCATTAAGAATAGCTACTGGTGCTGGTCCTTATACTGCTGCATATGCATACAAAACTAAGGCATTGGTTAAATAATCATTGTCTAACGAAAAAGCAAATTAGCATAATTTGCTTTTTCTTTTACCGATTTTTACCTTTCCGTATTTCTCCTTCAAAAAGAGCGGTCAATTTTGCCAAACTCTTATGATCAGGATAGCGTTGAACTAATTGCTCAATTTTATCGGTAGCTAATTTTTTTACTTCTTCGGCTGAGCCCATTTTCTCTAAAAAATCTGCCAAATCACCTGAACGAGCAAGTAACTTACGCTCACTACGACTTTCTGCCAGAAAAGCTTGATCAACCTTACGTAACTTCAAACTACCATCTGCATTAAAGTGATATCCTCCCCACATATGCTGCTTAATTGGTTGCATCGGTTCGCTATCCACATAACACAATTTTCCTACCATATGGTGCGTCTCAGTAATTCCTAACGTAACCGGGTCATAAATATCGACATAGTTAAAAATTTTCTCCCGCATTTTAGCCACCTGACGTCGTTCTGTTGGCGTTAATAAAAGCCAAATATTGGTTCCTTCATACAGATAAGCAGCTGCAATTGCTTCTGGATGACGACAATTAGCTAAAGCAAACTGAGCATTAATTGAACCTAACGAATGACCATAAATATAAATTCTACTACCTTTAAATTGATTAATTGTCTGATTCAATAAGTGAGCAGCTGACTTTAATTGGCTAGGAATCGTCCGTTTTCGTGCAAGCAGTGCTTTTAAAATTGGTAGATTAGTTTTAATCCATTCATCACGCCAAGTTTGTGGAGTCCCCTTTTTAAAACCATATGATCCTTTAAATAAGATTGTTATTTCATTCGGACTTGAAATGACGAAGGCTCGCATCCCATCCTTAGCATAAACATTACGACAAACAGTTCCAAGATAATGTTGATCTATTTTGATAGTATCACCCAGCTGCAATTCATCATATGCCTTTTTAGTTAATTCAACTCGTTCACGATCTGTTAACTGTGCATTTACACTCATAATTTTTCCTAAAATAAAAAACTAACTCTTACTATTATGTTAGCATGAGTTAGTTTTTTTGGATAATTTGAGCCTTTAATC
>CALVLG010000073.1 GCA_944336815.1 uncultured Bacilli bacterium
CTAGAAAAATATAAACAAAGAAACCCCAAGAAAATAGGAATAGCTGTATTTACAATTGCATGTGTTTTATTAATCGCTTTTGTTTTCATCTATTCTTCTTTTGCTAGTTTTGAAACGAATGAAACAAGAACATTTATCAATGGTAATGTGGTAGATCCAGGGGACCTTTACTTCGCTTTTTATGTTGATGGTGTTATATCTAGTACAATGCCAGCTAAAGGAGAAGGGTATGTCTTAGATACGGAAAAAACAACATGTACAAATGGAGCCACAGTAGAATGGTTAGATGATGAATGGGCTCCGAAAATACTAAATTTTACTCAAACAAGAACAAAGTGTACGTTGTATTTTTCAAAATACATTCCTCCAGCTACAGAAACGATATTAGCTAAAGGGGAAACAGAAGAATTAAAGTTTGATAATACGACTGATAATAATTTAAGATATGTGGGAGCTAACCCAAATAATTATGTAAGATTTAATAATGAATTATGGCGAATCATAGGAGTATTTAATAATATTGATAATGGTAGTGGAACCAAAGAAACAAGAATAAAACTTATTAGAGCAACTCCATATAATACAAGTATGGCATGGGATACAGCTAATACAAATGATTGGTCAAATGCAAGTCTTCAAAATGAGTTAAATGGAACATATTTAGATAGTATAGAAAGTGTTTCAAAGACAATGATAAGTGATGCTGTATGGAACTTAGGAGGAAGTAGTACATATAATGATGTAACAGCAAGTATGTTTTATGAACGAGAAAGAGGAACGACCGTATATAGCAACCGGCCAACAGAATGGACAGGCAAAATAGGTTTAATGTATGCAAGTGATTATGGATATGCCACAAGTGGTGGAAGCACAACTAATAGAGAAGCATGTTTAGATATAGATTTATCTCATTGGTACTATAGTTCTAGTAATAATTATCCAGATTGTTATAATAATGATTGGCTATATGATAGTAGTAATTATCAATGGACTTTAACTCCCCGTGCTAGTGGTTCGGGCAATGCGTTCAGTGTGTATAGTTACGGGCTTGTGATCGACAACGCTGCGTACATTGCTTATGTCGTTTCCCCTGCCTTATATCTAAACTCTAACGTCAAAATTGTTAGTGGTGAAGGAACTTAAAGCAATCCCTTTGTTTTAAGTTTATAAAAAATGCTAACTTTTGTCGAAACACTAGCGTTCCCTAAAAATTCTTGTTATTTTATAATTGGTGATAACATGGATTTGATTTATCAAAATGAAACTTTATACATTTATATATCAACCAATGATAATATGGACATTCTAAAACGGTTCATTCGCATAATTAATGATTATGATATTGAGAAAATTGTTTTTAAAAATCAAAATGCGCAAAACACCCAATTAATAAAACGATTAGAAAGCGAATATCAAAAAAGAAAAAAGGGGGAAATTATTATTTTATAGCATGATTTTATTTCTTTTTTCCATACTATTAATGGTGAGTTTTTATGAAACAAAATTTTATTCTTGATGCCGGAAAATCATTAGAAACCGAACATTTAATTAATAGTAAAAAAGAAAAAGATGTTATGATTAAACATTTTTTATTAACGGAAAAAGATGAAAAAACATTTCAAAACCGTAAAGGCGATTATTTTACTATTTCATTTACGAAAGATATTTTATATGAAAATAAACTTGTTTTAGAAAAAATATTCAAAAAAACTTTTCGGGCGTTTTTGCACAAATATCATAAAGGCGGGACAATTCTTTTTATTGGCCTTGGTAATTCTTCAGTATTAGCTGATTCTTTTGGCGTTAAAGTAGTAAACAAACTGATTGCCACAAACCAATATAATGACTTTTTAACAATGCCCAAAGTAGCTTTATTTTGCCCAGAAACAACTAACAAGACTGGTATATCATCCCTTCGTTTAATTGAAATGGTTGTTAAAGACTTAAAACCGGACGTTTTAGTTTTAATTGATAGTTTTGTTACCACTAGTGCCGCACACTTAAATAACTCGTTAGAAATAAATGACTGTGGGATTATTTTTGCTGATCAATTAAGAAGTAATAAAATAATTAATTCTAAAACATTTCATATTCCCGTCTTATCGATTGGTTTTCCAGCCCTTTTAAAATTTCACAAGTCATATTTAGCTAGTGTTTCTTTAAATCAAGATTTAGATCTAATTAGTGATATTGTTAGTAAATCAATTAATCAAATTATAATGTCTTAAAATGACATTTTTTTTATGAGCTTTATGTTATAAATAAATTGGTGATGATATATGCGAAAAAGATTTATAGCTAAAAAAACTACTAAACGTTTTAAAGCTTTTGGCGTTATCTTTCTTTTTGCCTTATCTTTCGCAATTTGTCTTTCATTTTTTGGGTCTCTTTTTGCTAGTGGTAAAATAAGTCGTTTTTTAACCCAAAATACTTTTTTAACTAACAATAGAGAAATTGAAACTGATCTTTATGATTTTTTACTACAATATACCATTGGCGAAAATGCTGAATATATCGATAATTATGATGGCAGCTTATCGCCCAAGGAATATACCGCTGATCCAACTCCCGAAGAAAACAAGTCCGAGCCTATTGTTTATATATATAATTCCCATCAAGGCGAAGAATATGGTGGGGGAACATTAAGTGAAAATGATTTAATTCCAACCGTAATGTTAGCTGCTTACCGCTTACGCGAGCACTTAAATAACGAAAATATTCCTACTATGGTTGAAACAGCTTCAATGAGTGAAGTTTTAAAACAAAATAACTGGAACTATAATCAAAGTTATAAAGGTAGTCGTCTTTTAATTGAAAAAGCCTTAAATGATTATCCAACCATAACATACTTAATTGATTTACATCGTGATGCTATTCCATATCAAAGTTCCGTTGTTACTTATGAAGGCAAGACTTATGCCAAAGTTTTATTTGTGATTGGTCGGGATTATTATGATAACTTAGCATTAGCTGAAACTTTATCTAATAAAATAAACGACCAAGTTCCTAATTTATCCAAGGGAATCATGCGTCGTACTAGTTCTTCTGGCGGTCCTGTTTTTAACCAAGATCTTTCTAAAAACGCGCTTCTAATTGAAGTTGGTGGACAATATAATTCTATTAGTGAAGTAAATAACACGATTGGCATTCTAGCTTCTTCACTAAAGGAAGTGATTCAAAGTAATGACCAAAAAGAAAACTAAAGGATTATGGATTTTAAAACTTTTAGGTATATTATTTGTTGTTTATATATCTTTAACAATCGCTATTTCAACTGGTTATTATGAAGCAAAATTAAGTGAAAAAACAACAATTACCGAAGAAGCAATGCAACGCTTTGAAGAAGATGTCCGTAATGGCAAAGATGTTGATATTACTGATTATGTGACGGATATTAGAAAAGATTATTCTAATGGAACTACTAAAGCCGGGGTTATGTTTAGTCAAACCATTGAAACAGTTATGAGTAAAGGAATAAATGGAATGTTAAAGGTTTTCAAGTCTTTATTCACTTGATTTTTTAAATATTAATTGACGATATTTATTTGTTGTGGTAGATTAATTATGGAAAAAGACAATCAAGGAGTAGAGAAGTATGCAAAAATTTATTGATTATTTATTTTATAATAATGGTGGTATAAATCGGACAACAGATTTAATAAGTAACGACTCAAAGATTAACTATAACCTAGATCGTTTAATCGGTTTTCGTCTATATGATGGTATGCAAAGTGACCCGTGGATATATTTTGGCAAACGTTTAACATTAGCCGAAATAAAAAAACGTCATGCCGACAATCCTAATTTTACGAGTTTAATTGAACTTATGGAAACCGGTAATTATCGAGCGGCTTGTTTAACAAGATACAATAATTATTTAATGATGCAACCAGATGACATGACACTAGATGAGTATTTTGCTAAAACAATGACTGAAGAAGCCACCCCAAATGTACCATATAAATATTTTTTAATGAATGAAGGAACAAAATATATTAAAGAAGAATTATGGCCTGAATGGTTTTCTTTTGTATCAGCTAATATGGATGCCGGTCAACAAGCTCTTATTAAAGCCATTATCGCTGTTCTTACTAAAATGGCTAGCAAACTACCGTATGATGAAATTTTCGAGAGCGTTTTAAAAAATGATTATCAAATGAACGAAACTTTTAATAACTTAGTTATTGATGCTGTTTTCCATTATGGTAAAAATATTGAAGAATATCAACCGTATTTTAATGATAATCAGGCTCGTAAACTTTTGAAAACAGAGTAATGACATGGATATGTGTATTTTTTTCATTCCCAACAGCTTTATGAATCCATAAATATCCAAACTAAAAAATACGAACAAATGAGCCTTACTGAAAAAAGATCTTTTAGAAGAAA
>CALVLG010000074.1 GCA_944336815.1 uncultured Bacilli bacterium
CTTTGCTTGCTTTTCCTTTTCGGACGAATTCCATAATTTTGAAAGCTTTACTTGATGGAACGCCTCTTTTCATTAATTCAACCATAATATCATCACGACAACCAATAACTTCTTTAAATGGACAAATATCTTTTTGAATTAATTCTTGAGCATTGTTTAGCCATACGTCTGTACCATGGGCTAACCCGGAAATTTTAACTAGTTCAGCGAAAGTTGTTGGTTTGGCATCTTTAACAAGTTGAATCGTAAAAGGCGTACCAAATTCTGGGACACCGAGCGTTCCAGTATCACACATAATTTGTTCTTTAGTTACCCCTAGTGATTTTGTGCCCGTAAATAAAGCCATTACACCTTTATCATCTAAAGGTACTTTTGTTACATCATCACCAGTTAATTCTTGAATCATTCTAAGTTGAGTCGGATCGGTATGCCCTAATATATCTAGTTTTAGGACATCGGCATCAATGGCATGGTAATCAAAGTGCGTTGTTCGCCAAGCACTGGTTGGATCATCAGCTGGAAATTGAAAAGGCGTGAAATCAAAAACTTCCATATAATCTGGGATAACAACAATACCACCTGGGTGTTGACCGGTTGTTCTTTTGCAGCCAGTGCAACCAAGCGCTAGTCTTTCAACTTCAATATTGCGCATGATAATATTTTTGGCTTCACAATAACCTCTTACATAACCATAGGCTGTTTTTTCGGCCACTGTACCAATCGTTCCGGCCCGGTATACATTATCTACTCCGAATAAAACTTTTGTATATTCATGAGCACTCGCTTGGTTTAAATCGGAAAAATTTAAGTCAATATCAGGAACTTTGTCGGCGTTGAAACCAAGGAAAGTTGCAAACGGAATATCGTGACCATCTTTAGCCATTTTAGTACCACATTTAGGACATTTTTTGTCCGGTAAATCAAAACCACAAGAATAAGTTTGGTTTAAAGGATTACCTTCATCATCAACAAAAGTACTATATTTACATTTTGGACACCGATAATGAGTTTCGAGACTATTTACTTCGGTAATTCCCATCATATTCGCGACAAAAGATGAACCAACGGAACCACGGGAACCAACTAAAAAGCCTTCGTCATTAGAGTGTTTGACTAACTTCTGGGCAATTAAATAAATAACGTCGTAATTGGCCCCGATAATACCACCTAGTTTTTTTTCAGCTAGTTTTTCTTTTTCTTCATCGCTCACTTCTTCTTTAAGATGTTTTTTTACCATTTCTTTCACGGCGTTTTTGCCTTGTAAAATCGTATCATGAATAAGTTTATAGGCAGCATTTTCGTCACTTTCTTCTTCTTGGCAAGCCAAAATTAAGGATTCACCGTATAATTCTCTAGCTAAGCGATCTTCAATGTTTAAAGGAAGGGGCTCGCCATAAAGTTCCTTGGCTTTAGTATAAACAAGGTCAGTCATCGTCTCTACTGAATTGGGAATTCTTGGAGCAAATGGTTTAGGTGTATCAATAATTACTTCTATTTCTTCACATAAAGAGGCGATGTTATTTGGGTTAGTAACGACAATTTCTTCTACTGTTTCAGGTGGTAAAAAGGCAAAATCAGCAAGCATTTCTTGGGTTGTTTTTAAATACATATTAGGAATATCCATGCCCCGCCGATTTAAAGGGTGAAGTTTACCATTGAATTTTTGATTAACAATAATTTCACGATAGATTTTATCTTCTTTAGTTAGATTATGAACATCACCACTAGCAACAACTGGTTTACCAGCTTCTTTAGCTACTCTTATGATTCGTTTTAAATATTCTTCGGCTGCATAGACGTTAGGAAATTTTCTTTCTGGGCCAATTAAATGCGTGAAAGCACTGATTGGTTGAACTTCAATATAATCGTAAAAATTCATCATATTGACTAATTCTTCATCTTCTTTACTACCCGCTTTATCAAAAATTTCCCCATTAATACAACCTGAACCAATTAAAATGTCTTCTCTTAATTTATTTAATTCATCTCTTGGAATTTTAGGCTGTTCATTTTTATACAAGTATTTTGTATTAGCCAAAGAAATAATTTTAAAAAGATTTTTTAAGCCTTTTCTAGTTTTAGCAATGATTGTTAGATGAAAAGGGAAAGAAAATCTAATTAATGATTCCATATCAATATTATTTAATAAATCAGTAGTTGTATCAATATTTTGATCATCTAAGTTTTTACACATTTTATAAAAAGCTAAAGCCGTTCCTTCGGCATCGTAATCAGCCCGGTGATGTTTTTCTTCATCCCAAGGAATATCTAATTTTTTAGTTAAGGTTTGCAATTTATGGTTAGGCCAATCAGGGTGAAGCATTCGCGCGATAGCCATTGTATCTAAAACGCATCTTTTAAATTCTCCAAAACCATATTTATTACATGCGGCTTTCATAAAAGATATATCAAATTTAGCATTATGGGCAACCATTGGTAAGTCTTCGGCCCATTCTAAAAAACGTTTGGTAACATTTTCTTCGTTATCTTTGCCGGCTAGCATTTCATCGGTAATAAATGTTAGTTCGGTTATTTTCTTTGGTAAGGGACGATGGGGATCGATTAATTCATCAAAACGATCTAAAATTTTACCATTTTGGACTTTAACGGCCCCGATTTCAATCATTTGATCACTACCGGCATAAAAACCTGTTGTCTCGGTATCAAATACGACAAAGGTATCTTCTAACAAGTTATATTCACTAGGATTAAAGATTATATCAACATCGTTATTGACAACGTTTAATTCAGCCCCATATAAAACTTTAAAATGGTCTTCTGATTCTTTGCCTTTGTTTAAATCACATACGGCATGGTATAAATCAGGGAAGGCTTGAACACAGTTATGATCAGTTACAGCGATAGCTTTGTGCCCCATTTTCGCGGCATGTTTAACTAATGTTTTCGCATCTATTACGCCATCCATCGCACTCATCATTGTATGGGCGTGTAACTCAACCCGAGGTATTTCGGCCTCATCTTTAACAACTTCGTCTTTAGAAGCAATTTTTTCCATATTCCGAACGCTTAAAGCTAAATCTTTGGCAAAGCTATCAAATTCCACATTTCCTTCGAAGCGAAACCAAGCGCCTGTTTTAATACTTCCTAATACAGCTTGATATTCTTTTTTATCTCTTTTAAAGATTTTAGCTAATAAAGAATTAGTTTTATCACTTATTTTTAAAGTAATAATATTAATGTTATCTCGTTCTAAAGTATCAATGCCAAAAACATACGCTTCTAAAATGACGTTTTTAGTTGGGCCCATTAAATTATTAATAACCGTTGCTTCACCAGCAATTTCTTTACCAAGCAAAACATTGCCTTTTATTTCTGGTTTTATTTCAACAACTTCTTTTTCAGCATAGGCTTTTTGAATTTCAGCTTGAATGCTTTTTTGCATTTCTTCATTTAAAGAAACCGTAAAAGTTCTTCGGCCGAGACCTAATTCAACTAATTTTTTTTCAATAATTGCTACTTCTTTAGTCATTTCTTCTTGAGCGATTTTGTTAGATACTTGAATTACAAAAGCATTATCTTTTATTTCTGGTTTTTTATCTAAAATACTTACTAGTGATGGTTTTTTAGAAACACATTCTTTTAATAGACTTTGAACATATTCTAATAAGTTATCTTCAGTAATATCTTGATATTTAAAAGTAATAAAACATTTTTCTTTTTGGTGAATACCTTTTTTACTTGCTTTTACTAACGCTTCAGCGGCCAAAAAAGGTAAGACATGTTTACTTGTCATAACAACTTCAAAGGTTTCTTCTTTTTTATGTAATAGAACTTTTTCAATAGTTAAATCTTGTAAATTTTCCCGGTTTTCCGAAAAAGAAATACTATCTAAAAATCTTTTAACATCTTCAGCCATGTTTATACTCCTTCTTTTATTTTTTCGATTTGATTAACATTTATTTGATACTCCATGTATCTTCTAGCAACGCGGCCTTTTACTAAAACTAAATCACCAATTTTAATGTTTTCTAATGATTTTACTTCACTTGCAAATACGACAAAATTAGCGCGGCCGGTTTCATCAGAAATCATTAAAAAAGCCATTTTGGTATGTGTTTTGGTGATAATTTCTTTTTCGTATTCTAAAATGCCAACGCAGGTTACATATCGGTTATGATTTTGGGCAATGTTTTCTAATTTCATGATACTTGGATCAATGTATTTAGAAGCGGGATGATTACTTATATAAAACCCAAAAGTATCATACTCCTCTTTTCGTTTTTCTTCAAGAGCTTCATCTTTTAAAGAGACAAGATTTGGCTTCATGACT
>CALVLG010000075.1 GCA_944336815.1 uncultured Bacilli bacterium
ATTTTAATTTTAATTTAATTTTGATTTTTTGCTAATTTTAACTTTTAATTATATTTTGACTTATATATCCTTTATATCCTTATATTAGTACTTTTCTAATTTGCAACGAATTATTTATAGATGGGTAATTATGCATCTTGTTGCAAGATACTCTCTTCTCCCCTTTTTTAAATTTTTAGGAAAGTAGGGGAAGGGTTAAAAAAAATACCCATCTAATGGATAATCTAATGGATATTATTTTTTGTCGCCAATTATTGAGCCACGTGATTCAATTTCGGCAATTTTTTCTAAAAATTCATCCGCGTTACTTGGATTAATTTCTGTATAACCAAGTTCTTTTAAGGCTTGAATTTTAATGGCATTTAATTGTTGGGTCCGACTTAATTTTTCTTCGTTTTTCTTTTCGATTTCTTCAACAAAACGACGGTGGGATTCACTTAATTTGCTACGTGAGGCTCCCCCATTATTGTATAAATTTAAAGCAGTATATAAAATACTTTCAAAAATAAATTGCTTATCTTCATTAAACTTAAATTCGTTTGGTTTAGTAAAACCAGTTATTTTGGACATGTAACCAAAAATATATTTGATTTCAGGGACATTATTCATTGATTGAAGCATGTGAAATAAATATAAAAAGGTATAATAGTTTTCTTCTTGGTGATTTTCATCTTCTAGACTTTCTTTAATGAGATTAATAATGTCGGTTAGAAGTGTTTGGGCTTCTTTGTTTAAGTTTTTTAAATCAAGATAATTATCAATATCGCCACTGTTTTTTAAGCCTTGATTTAACCTATTTTCAACACTCATTAAGTAGTCAGTGGTGACGGTTATTTTTTCAATAGCATGTTCTGAATCGTCAGTTATATCTAATAATTTATATAATAAGATCTTTTTTTCTTTGGGCCATTTATTTATATCATCTAATTCAAGATAATTATAGACCATTTGTCTTGAAACGCCTAAGTATTTAGCTAGTCTAACCTTTGATATTCCTAATTCTTGTAATAATTCATTTAATCGTTTCATATTTACTCTGCCTACTCTCTTTTAATATTTACATATTAATTATATCGACTTAACATTTTAGTGTCAAGTAAAACGTTAATTAATCGCATAAATACCAGAGTTTTTCCCCGTTTTTATAAACTTCTTTAATGATGCCACTGCCAAGACATTCTTCCCCTAAATAAAGGACACAGAACTGGCCAGGAGTAACAGATTTTACTTTTTCGGGATAACGAATTATAGCCTCGTTGTTTTCTAAGTATTCAACCGATACAGGATAGTCTTCGCCGCGGTAGCGAAATTTAGCCGTACAAAAAGTTGGATGAGTTGAGCTTATTAAGTTTAACTGTTCTATTTTGCACGCGTCACTTAATAGATATTCGTTATCTTCGCCAAATGCAACATATAAGATGTTTTTTAAAACGCTTTTACCACAGACATAGTGTCTTTTTGTTTGGCCTGATAAACCGACGTTTTTACGTTGACCAATTGTGTAATTCATAAGGCCATTATGACGGCCAATCACTTCTTTGGTGACAACGTCTACTATATCGCCAGGATTTGGTTTTAAATAATTATGAATAAATTCTTGAAAATGGCGTTCACCAATAAAACATATTCCGGTTGAGTCTTTTTTTTGGGCAACATTAAGATTTATTTCGGCAGCTATTTTTCTTACTTCTTCTTTATGGAGATTACCAATTGGAAACAAAACGTTTTGAAGTTGATTAGGGGTTAGTTGAGCTAAAAAGTAAGTTTGGTCTTTGTTTAAGTCTACGCCACGTAAGAGCTTATTACCCTCTATTCTAGCATAATGACCAGTAGCCATATAATCAGCCCCTAGTTTTTGGGCTTCTTTTTTAAAAACGTCAAATTTGATATATTTATTACATAATAAATCAGGATTTGGTGTACGGCCTTTTTTTAGTTCATCTAAAAAGTAAGTAAAAACGTTATCCCAATATTCTTTAATGAAATCGACACGATAAAGAGGAATACCTAATATTTCACAGGCTTTTTGGGCGTCCTTATAATCTATTTCTTGTGGACATTCGGCATTTTTAATAGTTGGGTTACCTAAGACGTCATTATTTAAAGAGGCATCCCAATTACGCATGAATAAACCAATAACATTATACCCTTCTTTTTTTAATAAATAGGCACTGACGGCGGAGTCTACTCCCCCACTCATCCCAACGACAACTGTTTTTCTTTCTTCCATCTTATCACCCCAAGACATAAATATTATATCATGTGATTAAAAATTTAAAAAGAGGAAGTATTTTAGGGCCTAAAAATAAAAGCGCTGTATCATATAATAAAACCATAATAATGAACATTGCACTTCCCTTGGTATATTTAATAATAAGGTCATAGTTTTTAGTTTTATATAGATAATTCCCGATTCTTTTAGAAGCTATTTTAAGAGACTTTGTAAAGATAAAAACTAAACATACTAAATAAAATATTTTAGTAATGAGAAGAAAAATTAAGGCAAAGCAAAGGCCTGATATATTATAATTGAGGGTAAAAAGACAAAGGATAAAACCTAGACTCATGCCTTCATAAAAAAGTAAAGCACAAAAAAGAGGGATACCAATGACAAAGAAGCTTAAAATAACACTGATGACAAGAATAAAAAAATGAAAAAAAAGATAGTTGTAAGTTTTGGTTTCAATATTTTGAGCATATAAATAAACTTGTTCTTGTAAAAGGCTTTTATTTTGCCAAGCAATATATATTCCTAGTAATAAGCCGATTAAGAGTAAAACGCTTAAAAAAAGAAAAAAATATTTGTTTTTTTGAAGGTATCTTTTTATTTTTAGCATTATCTCACCTAGAAAAGTATATTTACAAATGCTTTATTTTATGATAAATTTATTAGGAAAAAGAGAGGTTATTATAATGAATAAAAAAGTTCGTAAAGTTGTGACTTGGATTATTCTTTTGGTCATGGTTGCCGGGATTATTGCCAGTATTACGGCTTATGCGTTTCAATAATTTTTAAAATTATTGTTTTTTTTTGGCAAATTTTACCTTTGTAGGATGATTATTTATAACCATACTATTTGCAGGTGATAAAAATGAAAAAATGGAATATATTGGTTTTAAGTTTTTTGCTCCTCTTTTTATTTCCTTTACAAGTTTTTGCCTATGCTAAGCAAGTAGTATTAGGTGGGGACTCGATTGGAATTAAAATTAAAGCTAAAGGTGTTTTAGTAATTGGTTTTTATCCGGTAAATGGCAAATATATTAAGGGAGAACCAGAGATAAAAATTGGCGATGTTATAACTAAAGTTTTAGATACACCAATTTCTTCTATTAATGAATTAACTAGTTTAATTGAAAAAAATATCCAAGAAGATAATACAATTAGTCTTACTTTAATTCGTCATAATAAGGAGATTGAAACGACTATTACGTTAGAAAAAGTTGATGGTGTTTATAAAACAGGTTTATATGTTAAAGATGAAGTGACGGGAATTGGAACTTTAACTTATATAGATCCTTCGACCAAAATATATGGGGCTTTAGGCCATGAAATAATTGAAAGCACTACTAGTGAACTAGTAGAAGTTAAAACGGGCCAAATATTTGAAAGTACTGTTACTAGTATTAATAAGAGTATCAAAGGAAATGCGGGGTCAAAAAATGCTAGTTTTAATCTAAATCATTTATATGGGAATATTTTGACTAATGAAACGCATGGTATTTATGGAAATTATACCGATGATATTCCTGAAGCGAATATTGATATTGCTTTACCTAATGAAATAAAAGTTGGAAAAGCTAGTTTGTATACGGTTTTAGATGGTCAAGATAAACAGGCTTATGATATTTCGATAACAGAAATTAGAGAATATAATGATGTTAAAAATATAACTTTTACGATTACTGATGAAGATTTATTAGCTAAGACAGGCGGGGTTATTCAAGGAATGAGTGGCTCGCCAATTGTCCAAAATGATAAATTAATTGGCGCGGTGACACACGTGGTTGTTGATAATCCTTTAACTGGTTATGGTATTTTTATTACAACGATGTTAGAAACTGGCGATCAATTTGC
>CALVLG010000076.1 GCA_944336815.1 uncultured Bacilli bacterium
ATAATCAAAATTCCTATAATCACAAGGCCAGCTTAATCTCTAGATGTCATTTTTTTCATCCTTTTCTACATGTAAATAATTTAAAGCTATCTCACTACCTGGATAAAGCAAAAACTCATCATATATTTTTTTAATATCATCATTTTCATAACAAGCTCTTATTTTATCTTGCTGATCTTTTTGATATAAACCTTCCATTCGTTTAGCTTTGACTTCTTTATCTTGGCCTTCACTTATTTTAGGTTGGCCACCTCCACCAATGCAACCGCCTTCACAGTTCATCACTTCAATAAAATGATACGGACACGTTTTATTTTTAACGGTTTCTAAAAGTTCCTTAATCGCCCCGATTTTATGAACAATTGCCACCCGTAATTCTTGCCCATTTACTAAAAATTTAGCTTCTCTTACATTTTCAAATCCCCGCACATCTTGAAAAGATATATTTTCTTCTTGGTAAGGATCGCCTGTCATAAAATAATAAAGACAACGTAACAAAGATTCTGTAACTCCACCAGTATTACCAAAAATCACGCCCCCACCACTTCCTTCACCAAGTAAAGAATCAAAGGAGCTTTTATCTAATTTTTTAAAATCAATTTCCTCTTCTTTCAACCATTTAGCTAACTCTGAAACCGTAATTACCGCATCTGTTCCAGGAATTTCTTCCTTTTTAAGTTCAAACTTTTTTGCTGTACAAGGTGTAATAGCCACGGTATATAAAAGGTCTTTATCTAAATTATCTTGTTTAGCAAAGTACTCTTTTACCATAACGCCTTCCATCCCAATCGGACTTTTACACGTACTAATATTTTCTTTAAGTTCCGGATAAAATTTATGAGCATATTTAACCCAAGCTGGACAACAAGAAGAAAACATTGGTAAAACGCCATTATTTTCTAATCTTTTTTTAAACTCAGTTGCTTCTTCCATAATCGTTAAATCAGCCCCAAAAGTTGTATCAAAAACATAAGTAAATCCAAGTTCTCGCAAGGCCCTTACTAATTCGCCTTGCAAAAAAGTCCCGGCCTCATAGCCAAAAAATTCCCCAATCGACACTCTTATTGCTGGCGAAGTATAAGCAACTAATATTTTTCCTTCTTTTTTAGCTTTTAAGACATTAGTTACTTCATCACGTGGCATAAGGGCCTTAGTTGGACAAGTCAAAATACATTGTCCACAAATAAGACACTGATCCGTATATTCACCAAAACTTAAACCACATTTACTTAAACATGTTTGTTTACAAATACCACAGTCAATACAAACAGAGTCATCTTTAGAAACTCCCAAATTATCTTCAGCAAACAAAACCGCATGTTCATATATTCGTTTACTTTTTTCTTGGCTCTCTTCATTTACCATTTCTTTTAAAAATAGTTTGGCTCCATGGCACATTGGACAATCTTCTAACGTTTGCCACTTTTCTTCATCACAAACATAACCACATATATCACAACGATACTTCATAACTACCACCTTCTAAACTATTCAAATTGTATCATACTTTTATTTAAAAAACATTACCTACTTTTTTTCCTATTCTTCTTTTGATACAATAATTAAAAGAAAGAAGGCTTATTTATGCAAAAAGTAAAAGAAAATAAAATCTTTATTATACTCGTCTTAATTTTAAGCAGTATATGTTTTTTTTACATCAATCAAAAACAAGGTTTTCACGAAGATGAAATATTTTCGTATGGTTCAAGCAACTACAAATATGATAATGTTTTTCGCTCTTATGGTTATGCCCAAGCTAATTACGCTTATTTATATACTAATTTATTACAAGGTTCACCCTTAAACCAAATCAAAAACTTTTGGCATTTCTTGTTTTCAAGTCAAGACTATGAACAATACTATGATCCCGTTTTAAAAGCCGAAGTTCCCACTTGGCAAGATCAAAGCCAAGCCTTAGAATATTTAACTATCCAAAAAGAAGATATTTTTAATTTCTTTTCCGTATGGTTTAATCAACTCCAAGATGTCCATCCCCCATTATTTTATTTTCTTGTCCATCTTTTTTCTTCATTCAGTTTAAACCATTTTAGTAAATATCCAATTTTCTTTTTAAATTTATTTTTCTTTATCGGAACGCTTTTAGTTCTTTATAAAACAATCTTATTATTTACAAAGAAAAACTGGGCTAATTTAGGTGTTGTTTTATACGGTTTAAGTATGGGAGCTATAAGTACCGTAATGTTTCAACGGATGTATATGATGCTTACTTTTTTTACCCTTCTTTATCTATATTACACGTTAAAGTTTTTTAAAAATAAAAAACACGCCCGCAAAGATTATTTTCTTTGGGGCCTATGCATTTGTCTTGGCTTTCTTACTCAATATTACTTTGCCATCTTTGTTGTTGCCACTTTTCTAGTTATGGCCCTTTTCCTATTAAAGAAAAAAGATTATCATACCCTCCGAAACGTTTTCTTCACCCATGCTCTAGGAGCTCTTGTTGGCATATTATTTTTTCCATCTAGTATCGCAGATATTTTCTTTTCCTACCGCGGTTTAGGTGGAGCTCAAGATAAAACTAAAACAACTATTGAAATGTTAATCTATTTTTTAAAAACTTTCTTTACTTCCTTCTCAATTCCTATTATCTTTGGTTCAATTTTAATTATTCTAGGAATAATTTGGTTATTTTGGAAGCAAGCCCCAACAATAAAAAAAATTAAAAGCGAAAAAACTTTCTGGTTTCTTATTATTCCTTTCTTGCTTGTTTTACTTTTAGTAAGTAAACTATCTCCTTTTTTAGGCGAACGATATACTTCTAGATATATTATGTTTTTATTACCTGTATTTGTCCTTTTAATCATTTACTTTCTAAGTCACTTTAAAGCCAAATATCTTTATCTTAGCAGTGTCATAATTGTTGCTTTAATAAGTTTAAACGGCCTTCTATTTCACACTCCAACTTATCTTTATAAAGAAAATGCCCAAGCGCTAGAATTAGCCCAAAAATATCAAAACGATTCCCTTATTTATATTTATGATAACTACTTTACCCATTTAAGTTCCTTACCAGAATTTTTAAAATATGAGAAGACTTTAATTATTAATCACAACATTTATGATTTTACAAAATTACAAAATGATGAATATTTAAATAATCAAAATGAAGTAATTCTATGTATTAAAAATTGGTTAAACACAGAAGAATTACTAAACAAAGTATTAGAAAATACCCACTTTACCAAAGCCGAATTACTTCTTTCCCTAACTGGTGAAGTTGAAGCTAATTATTATAAATTACGTGTTTAAAAAAAGGCGTCTTTTCATTTTCACGTCTTTTTATTTTAAAACTAAAGATAAATTATCAGTTTTCTTATCTAAGCCAAGCATTTGATAAACGTTTACCTTGCTTGCTAAATAAACTCTAATAAGTCTTTGTTCATCATAAGGCAAAAGATAAAATTTTTGACTAAGCATTCCCGTCTCGAATATATCTTGAAAGACTTTGCTTGTCGTTTCTTGCTTTTTCATTTTTTGAAAATGAGTCAAAATATCTTTAATATAACCATCTTTTTTAGGAAGTTTATCTAAAACATCAGGAACAGAATAAGTAAGTATTACTTCGTCTGTTACCACTGGAACATGATGACATGTTTTCCACTTACCATTAGCCAAAACTTTTATCCCTAATTTATCCGGATCTTTTTCATCCATCACTGAATCAAATGTCTTAATTTTATTTAAAATACTTTCTTTTGATTGAGCACAAAAAATTGTATCAATTTCTTGTAAAGACATTTCTATACAATATGGTTCTTTTTGTTCTCTATCTACACTTAATGCATATATTTTTGTCATAAATCTTCCTCCTTACGAGAAGAAAATATTGTATCAAATATAATCGTTCTCGTCAATAGCCCAAAAACCAAGCAATAATAGCTAAGATCAGTAAAACAA
>CALVLG010000077.1 GCA_944336815.1 uncultured Bacilli bacterium
GCCTTAAAACGACTCCTCGTTTTAAGGTGCTTGACGTTTTAATAAATTTTGTTTAAAATAAAGTTACTTTCTTAAGGAAGAAATGAGTATAAAGATTATTTTATGAAAAGAAAAGGTTAGATGATGGAAATACCGCATAAAAGATTTTTAGAAAAACAATTCTTTGTTAACTTAAGAACGGGTTTTTAAAACTCGATAATAATTTAAGAGTACCTAGGTAAAGTAAGGTGGCACCGCGGTTTATAGATCGTCCTTATGTAATTACCTAGTTTTTTTATTTTTGAAAGGAATGATGGAAATGTTTTTAAAAGAAATACTAGCTCAACAAGAAAAATATTTGGGTAAAGAAATTAAAGTGCAAGGGTGGATTAGAAATCATCGGCCCCAAAAAGAATTTGGCTTTATTGATTTTTCTGATGGAACGTGTTTTAAACACTTACAAGTTGTTTATGATTTAAAGTTAGATAACTTTGCGGAAGTTGTTTCTTTTCATTGTGGTTCTTCCATTTTAGTGGAAGGTATTTTAGAAAAAAGTGAAGGAAAGGGGCAAGATGTTGAATTAAAAGCAAGAAAGATTACTTTACTTGGGGATTGTCCAAGTGATTATCCTTTACAACCAAAGAAACATTCAAATGAATTTTTAAGATCTATTGCTTATTTAAGACCAAGAGCTAATTTATTTCAAGCGGTTTTTCGAATTCGCAGTTTAGCTGCTTTGGCTATTCATGAATATTTTGGTAAAAATGGTTTTGTGTACTTTCATGCCCCTTTAATTACGGCTTCTGATTGTGAAGGAGCAGGGGAAATGTTTCAAGTAACTACTCTTTCATTAGACAAATTAAAAGGGGAAGTTGATTATAAAAAAGACTTTTTTGGTAAGAAAACATCATTAACTGTTTCAGGGCAATTACAAGCTGAAACTTTTGCAACAGCTTTTTCTAAAGTTTATACTTTTGGACCTACTTTTAGGGCGGAAAACTCGAATACTAAAACCCATGCTTCGGAATTTTGGATGATTGAACCAGAGATGGCTTTTGTTGATTTAGAAGGCAATATGGATGTCATGGAAGAAATGCTTAAATATGTAGTAAAATATTGTTTAGATAATGCTAAAGATGAACTTACTTTCTTAAATAAGTTTGTCGAAAATGGCTTAATAGAAAAATTAGAAAATTTAGTAAGTAGTAAGTTTACAAGGGTAACCCATGAAGAAGTTATTACAATTTTAAAAAAAGCTGATGTTAAATGGGAATTTGCACCAGAATATGGGGAAGATATTGCCAAAGAACACGAAAAATATATTACTGAATATTTTCATGGACCTGTATTTATTACTGATTGGCCTAAAGATATTAAAGCGTTTTATATGAAACAAAACGATGATGGTAAAACAGTGGCGGCCGTTGATTTAGAAGTGCCTGGAGCTGGGGAACTTATGGGTGGTAGCCAAAGAGAAGAAGACTACGATAAATTAGTTAAGAGAATGCAAGAACTTAAAATGAATATTGATGAACTTGATTGGTATGTTAATTTACGGAAATATGGAACATGTGTTCATTCTGGGTTTGGAATGGGCTTTGAAAGATTACTTATTTATTTAACGGGGGTAGAAAATATTAGAGATGTTATTCCTTATCCAAGAACACCAGGAAGTTGTGATTATTAATGACAGAAAAAGAATTAGTTGGCTTAAACCATGGCCTTAATCGACTTGTTAGTTTATATTTAAGACAAAAAACTGAGGCTGGTAAAGAAAGATATAAAAAAATTATTAAAGAATATGCTGAGATCTTTAAAGATGAATGTAATGCTTATTATCATGATGAAAAAAAAGCCTCAGAATGGGCCATTTATTTGCGAGATAAAGAAAAAGAAGAAAATCTTAAACGTTGATTTTCTTTTAATTTGGGATTTTTGGATATGGTTTTCGTTCGTTGGTTAAACCAATTAAATAATCAACACTTACTTGATAATAATCAGCTAATATGGATAGTTTATCAATTGGAATAACTCTAGTACCTCTTTCATAACGAGAATATTGAACTTGGCTAATTTTTAAAACTTTAGCAATGTCTTTTTGTTGTAAATCTTTATCTTTTCTAATTTCTTTTAATCGTTCAATATTCATAACACTCACCATTCTTATTCTGGCATAGAAATACATCTTATGCTTGATTTTAATACCACTTGGTTATATTTTATCTTCTTTTTTGACCCATTAATCACAACATGTCTAAAAGGGCCGTTTTTTGGCTCGAAATGCTATTTAGAGAATCAAAAAGATTAAAAAAGACAATTTCATGTCAAAAAATGAGCATTTGGCGCACATTGTTTGCATTGCAAAATATCATACTTTTGTGTTATGATTTTACTGTAGGAATAAGATAATGTTTAAAATTTTAAAGGATAATCCATATTAATGGTAGGAGTGAAAAAAATGCTAGGAAAGATAAAAAATAATAAGTTGGCTCTAGGGCTGTTAATTAGTTTACTATGTTTAACGATTATAGGAGTCAGTTATGCTGTATGGCGTATATCTTTAATTCAAACGAGTAGTAATACAATATCTACTGCTTGTTTCGATATAACGTTTAAAGAAGATAGCGAAGCTATCCAATTAGAAAAGGCTTACCCAATATTAGATGAAGAAGGTATGACGGGAACGCCATATACATTTACTTTAACCAATAACTGTGATGGCTATGCAAGTTATCAAATTAATTTAGAAGTGTTAAATGAAACAACGTTAGATAGTAAATATATCAAAGTATATTTAGATAGTAGTAGCCCAAGTATATTAAGTGATTTACAAGTTACAAGTACAACATTAGATGAAGCAACAACAGCATATATTTTAAATACCGGCTATTTTGAACCAAGTGAAAGTAAAATATTTAATTTAAGAATGTGGATGGACGAAGATACACCAGCATTAGAAGAAACAATGAATAAGACATTCAAAAGTAAAGTAACGATTACAACAAGTTATTTAAAAAATAAACCAACTGCTTATGATACATGTGTTCAAATATATGGGGAAGATTCGGTTCAATGTAGTATATTAGCCAATCTTGATGAAATAGGAAAGTGTCCAGTGGTAGAAGAAGATGGCACAGTTGTAGTTAATAGCGTGGAAGCAACAGACGGTTATGTTTGTACAGCACCAGATGACTATGGAACAAGTTATTATTTCAGGGGCACAGTGGAAAACAACTGGGTAAAATTTGCTAATAGTTACTGGCGCATCATTAGAATAAATGGTGATGATTCAATTAGAATGATTTATGCTGGAGATGCCAATGTCATAGATGCTTTAGAAAACAAAGAAGAAGTATTAAAAAATGGGTATAACGATAGTAGCACAGATTATACCCAAATAGGTACAAGTACTTTTAATTCATCAGTTATGGATAATGCCTATGCCGGATATATGTATGGAAATCGAGATGGAATAGTTGAGGGGGATTATACAAATTCAACTAGCCACAGTGCAACATCTACAAGATATTATGCTCAAGAATACGCCTATAATGCTGAAACAGATCGTTTCACTTTAAAAGATCCAGTAGCCATACT
>CALVLG010000078.1 GCA_944336815.1 uncultured Bacilli bacterium
CTTTTTGTAGTGGAATAAAAATCTTTTTAAGATTTTTGAAGAAAATTACTTGACTTCTTATAGTTAGTCATCTCCTAGTTTTATGAAGTTATTTGGATTAGCTCCTCTAAATACATATCTTCCTGATTCAGTTGAATCTTCATATAAACCATCTCCACTTGTAACTACTTTTGATTTTAAAAAGTCAGCTGCTTTTTCTGAAGCCATCACTGGGCTTATAAAACAAGTACTTATAACTAACGTAATTAAAACTATAATTGATTTTTTCATACGTTTCCCTACTTTCTATTATCTTATAGTTCTAATTATACCCCCCTCCTCGCTATTTTTTCAAGTTTTGAGGGGGTTAAATTTTATAAAAAGATTAATGTAAATTATACATTAACGATTTTAGAAGGGTGTTTTTAAAATAAAAAAAGTATTTAAACATCTAAATACTTTATTTCTTAATCTCTATAAGTTTATTACTTTTAAGTCTATAAAAAGTTTTATTCTTAAGCTTCTTTCCATCTACTTTTATATCATTACCCGCATCAACATAAAGATAATCATAATTTTTATTTTTTAAAACCTTTTCATCGCTCGTTATACAAGACTTATCACAGTCCCCGGTAAGCTTAATAGGTCTCGTTAAATAATGATACCTCGCATACCTGTCTCTTTGATAATTATAAGAAAATACTACTATCTTTGAATCTTTATCGATTTCACTGATCACACTTCTATAATAATTATTCTCCTTATCACTATAACTACTTACAAACACATCTTTAATAGACACCGAATTAAATAATATAATAATAACTAATATAACAAACAAACTCTCTTTACTATGATACTTATAAATTAAACTTAAAATTATAAACATTAAAAGTCCATTCAAGTAGATAACCGAATACCTATCATATGAAGATAAACCAGGATCGTCCGTACTACTAAAGTTATATAAAAAACAAATAAGTAAACCAAACATATAAAGAAGCGCGCCTACACATAAAAAACCTAAAGCCCATTTATCCTTTTCATCTTTCTTATACATAAAGAAAATCAATAAAACCAAAATCATCAGTAATGCAATATAAGTAAGCTTTAAAGGTTCACTTAATACTTGCGTCGTAAAGAAATTATAGAAAAAATCATTTTTAATATTAAGCTTATCACTACTACTATTACCAGTTAAAACACCATAAAAAGAAGAAAAACTAAACGTACTCGCATGTCTAATCGGTGTTTTACAAAAATATAAAATGCTTGCCCAAGAAATTTTTGCCCCTAAAATAAATAGTAAAAAAATACATATATTCATAAAGTATTTGCGCTTATTATCTTTATTCATGATTAAGCACAAATAAATAAATGCCATAATACTTAAAAATAAACCGGCATCTTTAAGTAAAGTCAAAATAAATAACCCAAGCCCAATCATTAAAACATCTGCTTTATCTAATTCTTTATAAATAGTCCCGTAAGCTATAATAAAACCAAACATCAGGCCAAGCATCGCATCGACATAAATACTATTATAAAAATCATCGAATAAAGTTACTGGGAAAAACAAACAAATCAAAACAATTAAAATAAATTGTTCTGTCCTACCCTTTATCTTATCTAAAAAAGGAAGAACTAATGAAAGACCAAATAACTGATAACTAAAATATAAAACTCCTTCACTATAACCTAAAACCTTCACAAAAAAATACTGAAATAAGCTAATTGCCGGTGGATATGAGTTATACCACCCATCTAAAGTATTGAATGCAGACAGCCTATTTCCATAAAACATCGCATATACAATATCACCCCAGTGGGTATACTCATCGACATTATGAAGACCTTTACCTATATTTATCAAACTAAGTATTATAAATAAAAATGTAAACACATATAGAGGAAAATTAAATATCCTTTTCTTATCTATCTTCTTTTTATAAAAAGCATATATAAAACCTATTATCGAAATTATAATAACTATATAAAAAGAAACATTCAAAGGTAAAAATATTCCTAAAACATACATTAAAAATATAATCAAAAATAGATCAAGTAAAATACTAAAACCTATTTTTTTATTAAATAAAGAAGATAACGCAGTCGCCCCAATTAAAATAATCAAAAACAAAACTAAATACATTACTCATCCTTTTTAAAAATTGCTTTTACAATTTTATAAGAATCTTTTAAATCATTATAACGAGAAACCTCGTCATTATATATCGTTTTAATTGGCACAAAATCGATTGGAATATTGTTTACCGCTAAATACTTAAGGACATTTATCTCATACTCAAACCTAGACCCACTAACCTTACATAAATCATCTAAGATCTTCTTTGGAAAACATCTAAGACCAGTCTGTGTATCGCTTATCTTCGTTCCATATTTCATATTAAAAATAAATGCCACACTTTTATTCGCAAATCTTCTTTTAAAAGGCACGCTTTTATCAAAAGTCCTAACTCCTAAAACCACATTTTTACTCTCTAAAAATTTATCTGCAACCGCTTTTATATCTGAAATATCCTGCTGCATATCATCATCAACCGTAATAACTCCAAGGAAGTCTTTAGACGAAATATATTTAAAACCAGTCTTTAAAGCTTCGCCCTTACCTAAATTTTTATCATGACGAAGTATCTTATAATCCCGAAGCTGTTTAAAAATTGCTTTATCATAACTACCGTCATCGACAATCACGACATTTTTAAACCCTGCATCCTTTAAATTATCTAAAACCTTATATAATTTAAGCGACGGTTCAAAAGTTGGAATAAGTATAAATAACTTATCATACATAAATAACTCCTCCTTTTAAATTTACTCATATTATAAACAAAATAATAAATAATTTCAATCTTATCATAAAATAAAATAAGTGATAAACAATTGACAAAACGAATAAAATATAATAAAATGAATATGTTGTCAGATGGGTCTATAGCCAAGTGGTAAGGCGTGGGACTGCAACTCCCTGATGCGTTGGTTCAAATCCGACTAGGCCCTCCAATTTTGTAAATTAAAAGCTAAGCTTCAAAAGCTTAGTTTTTTTTATATAAAATTACTCTCTTTATTATTTGCAATACAAACATTAGTTCGATATAATACATATGGATATGTTTGAAATAATATCAGATGCTTTCCCTTTCTTAAAAAAAGAAAGGTGGTGATATTTATGACTAAAAGAGAGTCTTCTCTATTTTTTATAATATTACTCCTATTCTTAATAGTGATAATTCCCCTATTAAAATAGAAAAAACATCTGAAACAAATATTAGTTGATTTCAGATGCCAAACCAATTAAGGGATTGCATTTGATTAGCAATTCAAATGTATCCTTTTTATTATATGAAGTTTCCTTCAACTATATTCATTGTAACACAATATTAACTTCAAATCAAACCAAGGCAAATTTAAAATATTTTTCTAAAAAGACAAACAATACATAATATCTTACAATATCAATTTATAACCCTAAAACTACATTATCACGTCTTTGACAAAAAAAAGAGTTTAAAAATTTAAACCCTTATCTAAGTTCTAATCCAAGTTTATCATGTACATTCTTAACTACATTTT
>CALVLG010000079.1 GCA_944336815.1 uncultured Bacilli bacterium
GTGGGTTTCTTTCCAATTTCTAACAAACTATTAAAATTTGTAAAATTACTATTGACTTTTAATAGTTAGTCTCCTAATTTACTAGTTGATCTAGGTCAACATCACTACGTTCGTGTTTAATTTCTTCCCAATTACTTGTTTTCTTAAATAAGCAAATAATATTAATTGGAATCCAAGTTGCCAAGAATAATGAGAAGAAAATAATACCAGAAATAATATTCTTAGGACTCTTTTTATTATATTTTACAACAAATATATTCATGGCTACATTTAGTAAGTAGAAAACAATGAAGAAAATAATGCCTGATGCATATAAATATGAGAAGAAATCAAATAACTCAACTCCTAAGAAATGGAAAATAATTAAGATTATAGATAAGAAGAAACCTAATACAACCATTACTGGAGCCATATACATCATAACCATATCAAAACATGAAATATTGCCGGTTTTAAAGAATGTTTTTAAAAGGCGGCCACTGTAAAGGCGTAGACAACTTAAAGTACCACTTGTCCATCTTTTTCTTTGTTTCCAGCTTGCCCAGAAACTTTGAGGATGTTCGTCATACGTAATAGCGTCTTCTACAAAGGCAACTTGTATTCCATTTAAAGAACATAAACCAGTAAATTCTGAGTCTTCAGTTAATGTTTTGGTATTAAAGCCATATTTATCAATCACACTTTTTCGAACCATGAAACCTGTTCCGTTAATAGCTGAGGAACCAGAATAGTTCATTCTTGCACGGTTGAAAAAGAAGTTTTGAATAAAATAGAATAAGGTATAAGAACCAGTTAGCCAGTTATCGCCCATGTTTTTAGCATCCCTAAAGCATTGAGCCACTTCTACTCCTTCACATAAAGCATCATTCATGCGCGCTAAAAAGTCGGGATGTACTAAATTATCGGCATCAAAAATAACATAAGCATCATAATCACTATTTTTTAATTTTTTAAAAGTAAAACGTAAAACATCGGCTTTTACTTTCACAGGAACATCAATGTTAATAACTTTAGCTCCAGCTTCTAAAGCAGCTTCCTTAGTATTATCTGTACAATTATTTGGCATGACATAAACGTCAAATAATCTTTCTGGATAACGTTGTTTTTGTAGACTTTTAATTAATGAACCAATAACCTTTTCTTCATTTCGGCTAGGTACTAAAATAGCAAATTTATATTTTGGCTTATGACGGCCAAACATACTTTTATGATAATTTTTAAAACCAAATAAACCTGTAATTGCAAAATACATGCAATATATAAAGGAAAAAGCAAATAATATATAATACAATGTTACTACAATACTTTCCATTTTTTTTCAATCCTTTCTAAAATGGTTCCTAAAGAAACCCCCATTTTCTTTAATTCTTTTGTTTTTAAAGTAATTGTTTCTAAAGATGAATTGATTTTACCTTCTAATAAACTTTCTAAATTATTGGAAACAAACGTTCCTTTGGTTGAATCTGTTATTAATATTTTTTCTCGTTCTAAAAAATGATAAGACTTTTTGACCGTATTGGGATTGACCTCTAAATCTTTAGCAAGCCCCCGAATACTTGGCATCTTATCACCAGGTTTTAATGTGCCTAACAAAATCTTTTCTTTGCATTCATTGACGATTTGTAAATAAATAGGCACATTTTTACTTCCATCTATTTGCATATAACTCCCCCAATTTACACTTTTTGTCTATCAATATTAGTATGTGCTTTTCTTTTCAAAATAGTACTACATCGCGTAATACAAGTAAATTATAGTATATTTTGACGAAAAATGCAATTACATTTTAGTCACAATGCCTTTTTTCACAGTAAAATCAGTCATTTAGTAAAAATTGTTCAGCATAAATAAATAGATAAAAAAAGCCAAAAATTGTTAGTATATTTCCGGTAAAAAGACTATAAAGCAATAAAACAACGGCTTTTGTTCTTAATTCAGAAGATCTGTAAATACTTCGAGCGGAATTAAGAAGATAAAGAAAAACAAGAAAAAGGAGAAGAATTCGTAAACTTGTATCTAACTAAGACATTTCAAACAAATTTGTAAAAAAAGAGACTTAATCCTTATTAGTTAAACTAATTAGAAAAAAGCCGATAATAAATAAAAGAAAAAGAGAAAATATATTACTAGAGTTAATTAAATCAATAATTTTTAAAAACAAAAAGAAAATTGAAGATAGTAAAAAGGCAAAAATTACATTCCAAGTCATATTTTTATGTTTCAAAAAGCAATAATTTACAAACCTAATCATTAAAAGAACCCCAAATACTAGGCCTATTCCAAATAAAATACATAAACCAATTTGGGAAAAAGGATTGGCAAATAAATTTAAAATAAAAGTATAACTACCAAGCATCATATAAGTAGCTGTTCCACTTATACCGGGCATAACCATAGTTACAGCATCTACAAAACCTAAAAACACCACATACAAAAAACTAAAAAGTGAATAATCTAAAACAAATTCTGGAAGTTCTAAAAAAATATAAAAAAAATACATTCCTAAAAAAATCAAGAAAATAATTATCCAATCTTTAAAACTTCGTTTACTATTTTGTAAAATGTTAGGAACGGTGCCAACAATAAGCCCGATAAAGAAAACAACAGTATAAATATAAAAAGTTTCAAAAAAATATAACAAAACCTTACTACCTAACAAAACAGCTACTAAAATACCTATGCCTAAGGGAAATAAAAACCTTACATTTTCTTTAAAACTTTTAAAAAAATTTTGAATACGAAACAAAATCTCTTCGTATACGCCTAAACTAATAGCCAATAATGAACCCGAAACTCCGGGAATAACTTTACCAATGCCAATTATCAAACCTTTAAAAAAAAGAATAAGTGTCTTCATTTTTTCACCTATTCTATTTTATTCATAAAGATGTTTTTTCATTAATTAGGGGTTAGAACTAGACGGAAAGATATAACAGCACTATACTTTCCATTATCGTTTTCTGTTGAAAAGACTCCTGCCTCAAATCCAAAACTATAAGCTCCACCTCGCATTATAAAGGATTCCCATAAAAAAGGAAAAAATATTACTTGACTGTACCAACTATTCAATTGTCTACTCAAATAAGTCACATATCCAAAAGGCCCCATTTCACCTGTCACATCTCCCAATATTCTATAAGAAAATTGCGTAGGACTTAAAGAATAATTATACAAATCATAGTATTTTTC
The DNA here is from genome assembly GCA_944336815.1 of uncultured Bacilli bacterium. GTDB lineage: Bacteria > Bacillota_I > Bacilli_A > RF39 > UBA660 > Ventrenecus. The sequence continues at coordinate 3,190 of CALVLG010000079.1, forward strand.
ATCAGGCCAATCATAACCTGTACTTAAACTTCCACTTTCGCCAAAAATCCCATTAAAGTCGGAATTTAATTCACTATTTCGACCACTTATCAAGTTGCCTTCTTCATCTACCATAGCACTCATAACATAATCATTCGCTCCTCCACTCATATCAAAAATGCCACTGATATTACCAGTTGTGCTTGCTAAAGTACTTTTGGGGTAAGCTTGATTACATGTATTATCATCGCAATATCTATTACATTCTTCATTAGC
>CALVLG010000080.1 GCA_944336815.1 uncultured Bacilli bacterium
CATCTGAAGAGGCTACAAATTCCATGTCATTTAGTAATCTTGATAAAAAGGTTGGATCAGTTCGTAACACGTCAGCAAGGTTTTTAGTTTCTTTTTCTAACTTAACTTCATTTATTTGATAAAGCGAATACACGCTTTTGTTCTTTTTATAATTAAAAATATTATTAGGACTGGTACTTTGATTTATAAAATTAAAAGTAAAGTTTTCGTATTGAACCGTTTCTTGATTCACTAGAATTTCTAATATTTTAAAGCCTTCATCATTTAAAGAAAGTCGTCTTTTATCATCTATTCTAGAAATACTTTTATCTGGTAAAGTAAAGGTATAGGAGTCAATTATTTTACCACTACTATCATGAAAGACAAGTTTATATATAGGTAAGTAGCCAACATCAGCTATAGTGCCAGGTTTTTCTACAATTTCTAGATTTTGTAAACTATTTACTACGCTTTTAACAAGATTAGCGTCTTCAATAAGATTTATGAGGGTAAACTCGGGATTTGTTAAGTCTGTTTCATAAGAAGTTGCTCCTAAATATAAATATTTTGTGTTTTGTAAATTGGCTTTAATTTCGGCTAACTTGGCCGGTCTATTATGTAAATGCACGGCCATTGATAAAAAGATAATAATTAAAAAACAGCCAATGACGCCTAAAATAAGACCAATATATTTTTTCATCTTCACACTTCCTCTTATAATAAGAATAACAAAAAAACGGTTTAATTACAAACCGTTTTTATTAACCCTTAATTTGGTTCATTACTTCTTGAGCAAAGTCATCGTTACGTTTTTCCATTCCTTCGCCTACTTCATAACGAACAGCTTTAACAATTTCGCCACCATTATTTTTAACATAAGTAGCAACTGAAATACCACTATCTTTAATAAATGGTTGTTCTGTTAAACATATTTCTTTGAAATATTTTTGAACTCTTCCTTCAACCATTTTTTCAGCAATATCAGCTGGTTTTCCTTCATTAATAGCAGCAGTTTTTTGAACTTCTCTTTCACGAGCCACAACATCTTCTGGAACATCTTTAATACTTGTGTATAAAGGTTTCATGGCAGCTTGTTGCATAGCTACGTCTTTAGCAACACTTTCATTAGCGCCTTTTAAAACAACAAGACTAGCGATTTTACCACCCATGTGAATGTATTTACCAAAGCATTCACCTTCATTTAAAGTAATACTTTCAAAACGTCTAAATGATAACTTTTCACCAATCTTAGCAATTTTAGCAACTAATAAATCTTGTAAAGTTCCATCAGCAAATGGAAGTTCTAAAGCTTCTTCCATTGTTTTAGCTTCACTATTTAAAATAGTATTACCAATATCATCAATCATTTCTTTAAATTCAGCGTTTTTACTAACAAAGTCTGTTTCTGAATTTACTTCTAAAATGACAGCTTTTTTTTCATTAGCATAAATGTTTGCTAATCCTTCCGCAGCAATTCTACTTTCTTTTTTAGTAGCTTTTAAAATACCTTTTTCTCTTAGATAATCTTCAGCTTTAGCCATATCACCATTTGTTTCAACTAAAGCTTTTTTACAATCAAGCATCCCAGCGCCTGTTTTTTCTCTAAGTTCTTTAACCATTGCAGCAGTAACCATATTAATCTCTCCTTTTCAATTTTTATTTAGATAAAGCGTTTAAAAGATCATCTTTTTTCATTGTTGAATAGCCTTTGATTCCTTGTTCTTTAGCCATCGCTTTTAATTCAGCTAATGTTTTTTTACTATAGTCTTCAGTTTCAACTACTTCTTCAACAACTTCTTTTACTTCTTCTTTTGGTTCTTCTTTTTTTACTTCAACCTTTTCAGCTTTATTTTCTTCTTTTTTATCTTCTTTTTTGACTGGTTTTTCTTCTTCAGTTGTATAGTCAACTAATTCTAAATGATTTACTTCACAAATCGCATTTGTTAAGGCTCCTAAAACAACCTTTATTGCTCTTACAGCATCGTCATTACCTGGTAAAACATAGTCTACTAAATCAGGATCACAATTAGTGTCAATTAAACCAAAGACAGGAATATTTAATTTATGAGCTTCACGAATAGCATTTTCTTCTTTTTTAGAATCAACAATAAATAATGCTTGTGGAAGTTTTACCATTCCTCTAATTCCTTCAAGAAGTCGATTTAATTTGTCATATTCTTTTTTTAATTGAATTACTTCTTTTTTAGGAAGAACTTCAAACACACCATCTTTTTCCATTTTTTCAATTTCTTCTAGACGGTTTACTCTTTTTCTAATTGTTCTAAAGTTAGTTAATGTACCACCAAGCCAACGTTCAGTAACATAAAATGAATTACTTCTTAAAGCTTCTTCTTTAGCTACTTCACCAGCTTGTTTTTTAGTACCTACATAAAGAAATGTTCCACCATTTTCAGCGATTTCTTTAATTTTTTCATAAGCACTTTCCATGCATTCAACAGTTTTGTCAAGATCGATAATATAAATATCATCTCTTGCTCCAAAAATATAAGGTTTCATCTTAGGATTCCATCTTTTTGTTTGATGCCCAAAATGAACTCCAGCTTCTAATAACACGTTTTTAGAAACTACGGCCATAAAAACATCCTCCTTCGTTACATCTTCTGCCTAGATCTTCTCACCTTTTTCACTCGACGCCGCGAGCACTCGAAAAAGATAATCCCTAGTGCATGTTTATTTGCTTTTACAAAGCCAAAATAATTGTATCAAATATTTAGTTTAGAAACAAGTTAAATCGCTTTATTTATAACCGTTTGGCGCAACTCAGCCATAATTTTAACCATTTCTTTATAAGAAAAACAGCTAATTTTATATAAAAATTGTTCTTTTTCGATTTTTAAAGGAATTTCAAGTCTAAGATACGACTCTTTTTGAAGGCCATATTTATAATAGGCTTTAATTTTCATTCGTTGATATGAGTCTTCTTGCGAAGTAATTTTTAAGCCATAATAATTTTTATGATCGTTTTTAATAAAATGCCCATGCCCGTCATCAATAACAAGAATGGGTCGGTTCATTGTTTTAAAAGTAATTTCATTTTCTAAAACAACCAAAACAGGAACTTGACAGATCCAGATTTCACCAAAAGACGGACTAACTAGAACACTATCTTTGACGTTCCAAAAAGCATCATTATTGTTTAATTTTAAAAAAGTTTCGGCAGTAAAAATATCCATGGCCTATATTTTACCAAAAGAAAAAAGCCTTTGCAAATAAAGGCTTTTAATTACTTTAACACACAAGTTATTACAATGTGGATAACTAGGCTCGCAACCCCTGCCGCACTTTATCGCGGCTGGGCCCCCATTTTTAGGTTTCCTACAGACTTAGGGTATATTATCCATCGCGATAGATAATATACCTTATCTATCGAATAATATTATCTAT
>CALVLG010000081.1 GCA_944336815.1 uncultured Bacilli bacterium
AAAAAACAATGAATACTCTATTATTTATTCTTGGTTCCATAAGTTTATTTTTTATTTTAAACACGATTCTAAATCCTCAAAATTATCCTTTTTTAACCGGCTTTTTAGAAATAAGCCAAGGTCTAAATGCTTTACTTACCCCTTTGTTAAGCCTAAAAGCCAAAGAATTATTAGCTATCTTCTTTATTAGTTTTGGCGGTCTTTCCATTCATTTGCAAATCAAAGGAATTTTAAGTGATACAACTATTTCTTATTTATCTTTTTTAAGATACCGTCTATTAGAATCATTCCTTAGTCTTTTTATCATCGCCGTAATTTAAAAGTTTTAGGCGCTAAACGATAAGCAATAAATAAAGATAAAAACGAATATAAAACACAAAATAAAATTAAACATGCGCCAAAATAAAGGGTTGGCAAATGTAAATCAATCATGGCATAACAAACAAAATAAGTCAAAAATTGAACGACATTATAAGTACTACTTTTCATTTCTGTTTCGACATTATATGGCTGTAATAAATAATACATTACTAAATAATGAACAGAAAAGAAAATACTCATGGAAATTACGGAAACAAATAAGATAACATAATTTAAAGGATTAGTCGTTCCCCCTGTCATAAACAAAAGGACTGGTAAAGCTATTCCTATAATACTAGCTGGAATTAAATTTAAAAAAATTAAAGTTTTAAGTCGTTCTTTAAAAATCCCTAGAATTACTTTTGGGGTTCGATAAAATCGGTATGTTAGCATACTGTGATCACAGTTTAAAAACATTGCATTTGTAACCGTTTGCCCACGGTTTAAAAGATACATGATAAAAACAAAATATGGTAAATAAGTCAATAATAAATTATTAATTTCTTGATGCAAATTTTTATTAATTAAAAGAGCGATAACGGCTAAACCAAATAAGAAAAGCAAAACAATGGCTTGTTTTTTAATTGCCAAAGTTAATATTTTACGATGCCGTTTAACAAACAAGTCATGAAAATACGCAAAGCCACTTTTATTACTAGTAAATTTTTCATTATATTGAATGTTTTTTAAAGAAGAAGCCTTAGCCACTTCTGTTTTAACATTGACATTCTTAATGTAAATACTATTATTAGCTAGCAGTTCTTTATAAATTTTACGGAAATAAGAAAAGTTCCATATTTGCCCCCACGCTAAAATGCTTACTCCTAAAATTATAATTAATAAAACTAAAAATATAGTTTCTGTTATTGTAATTTTTAAAAACGGTAATCCATAAGCACATAACAATAAAACTAAAACTAGCAGCCAATAACTTTTCGGCGGATTATTTTCATTGATTACTTTTCTTTCTTGCCGATATTTTCTTAAATTAATTGCTGCCATATTTATTTTTGCAGCACATACTAGTAATGGTAAAATAATGCTTAACCAAAGAGGCACCCCAACCAAAAAGCCAAAAAGAAGTGTAAATGGTAAAAAACCCAAAAAAGTTTTAACCATCGCATATATATAATTGCTAAGCGTATATTTTCTAGCATCCATATTCATTAGTATCATGGCATAATATTTATCTTTTGTTGGATTAAACATATATGTATTTAAAAGTGCCCCCGCTAAAGTTAAAAAGAAAAATAAATGCAAAAATGTTTCATTACTTTTTGTTTCATACATACTTAAAAAAGAAAAAATCATTAACCATAAATAAAGTAATTTTCCCAAAAAAATATTTAAAATTTCCAAAAATATACTTATAATATTTCCTAAAATTTTTATTCCTTTATTTTTATATAACCTGTCTGGTAAAATCTTTTTAATCAAAGGAAGTTGTTTTAATGAATAAATTATACTGTTTACCCGATAAGCATTTCTTAACCGCAATGAAAGCCAAAATGATTTAACCATAACTACTCCTCTTTTAAAGCCTCGATAATCTTTTCTTTTAAAGATTCATCTTTATTTGTTTTCTTATCAACATGTTCTAATATTCCTTTATTTAATAAAACAATTTCATCACACAAATCCAAAGCAAGTTCCATAATATGCGTTGAAAAAATAATAATATGATCTTTCTTAATACTTTTAAGTAAATTTTTCATTTCTTCGGCCACTACAACATCAAAACTGGTTAATGGTTCGTCTAATAAAAGAACTTTAGGATTCATAATAATATTTACAAGCATTTGCATTTTATTTTTCATCCCATGCGAATAATCTTTTAATAATTTATCGCGATCTTCAACATCAATTTTTATTAAATCAAAATACTCATCAATAGTTTTTGGGTTTTCAATTCGTTCTTGATTTATTTCAATAAAAAATTTCAAAAATTCTCGTCCTGTTAAAAATTCTGGAACATTAGGTGTAGATAAAACATAGCCAATATCCTGAGCTTCAATTTTTAATTTTTTATCTTCTTTTAAATAAAATTCACCTTCATCTATATCTAAATCTTCATTTAAACAATTAAAAAAAGTTGTTTTTCCTGCCCCATTTCTACCTAATAAGCCATAAATCTTTCCACTTTCAAAAGTAAAATTTATATTTTTTAACACTTCTTTCTGTTCAAAATTCTTTTTTAAATTTTCGATAACTAATTTCATCTTCCATCCCTCATAAAAATAATATCATTTTATATGAAAAAAGCACAAGCATTTTTTAGCTTTAAAGCATATACTTACATAGAAAGGAGTATGGGTATGGATTGTAACAAAGATTACGAAAAAGCGTATCAATACGTAAAAGATTATAATAAAAAACATCCAAACCAAGGATGTTGTTGTAGTAGTAGAAGTATTGTAGGACCGACTGGACCTACTGGACCTGCGGGACCTACAACTATTGCCGTTGGAACAACATCGGAAGGTTTACCAGGAAGCGTTCCTTCCGTTGTAAATGCGGGGACAAATCAAGACGCTATTTTAAATTTCGTAATACCTGCGGGCGCGACTGGACCGACTGGCCCACAAGGTCTTACAGGCGCAACTGGACCTACTGGCCCAGAAGGTGCTACTGGCGCAACTGGGCCAACTGGACCGGCAATCACTTTAACAATTGGAACAGTTTCAACCGGATTACCAGGTAGTCAAGCAAGCGCAACAATTAGCCAAACAGGAACAAACACTTACGAACTTAATTTAACAATTCCACAAGGCCCAACCGGAACATCTGGAACGGCTGGAAGCATTGGACCTACCGGACCTACTGGACCTCAAGGTACTGCCGGAGCCACTGGAGCAACTGGGCCAACTGGACCTCAAGGTACTGCTGGAGCAACTGGCGCAACCGGACCTACTGGACCTCAAGGTACTGCTGGAGCCACTGGAGCAACCGGACCTACTGGACCTCAAGGTACTGC
>CALVLG010000082.1 GCA_944336815.1 uncultured Bacilli bacterium
TAATGCTTCATCACCAATAACAAAAGAGTTTTTCAAAACTGTTCAGAATAAGATGCATTTTGCTACACACGGTAATACAGCTGCAGAAGTTATAGTTGAAAGGGCAAACCACAAAAAAGAACATATGGGACTTACTAATTGGAAAAACTCTCCTAATGGTAAAATAATGGCAACTGATGTTGTTATTGCCAAAAATTATTTAACAAAAGAAGAGCTTAAATCTTTAGAAAGAATTGTTACAATGTATCTAGATTATGCGGAAGACCAAGCAGAAAGACATATTCCAATGACAATGGAAGATTGGAAAAAAAGATTAGATGTATTTTTGCAATTCAATGAAAGAGAAGTATTAGATAATCCAGGTAAAGTTTCTCATAAAGTTGCTGAAAGTTTTGCTTTATCAGAGTTTGAAAAATATAGAATTGTACAAGATAGATTGTTTGAGTCTGATTTCGACAAGTTTATAATTGAAATGAAAAATGAAGAAATAAATAATTAAAAATTGGGGTTGTTTAGATGAAAAAAATAAACGTGATTGTAAATATATTTGTAAAAAGCAGGATTTTAAAAGAAATTACAAGTTTTTCAAGAAATCAAATATTTGGGTTTGAAACTTATTTGGAAATGTTTTCATAATGATAGGCGCTTATATCATGAAAAAATTATAAAAATTTGATATAAATCTTGTGAATACATTAGAAAGGAAGATTTTTGTGGAAGAAGAAAATGTTTTAGATGCGAATGTTTTAGCTAGCGATAGCTTTGAAAGTAATATAAGACCACAAAGTTTAAAAGAATATGTTGGCCAAGAAGAAATAACGAGCAATTTAAAAGTTTTTATTGAAGCGGCTAAAATAAGAAATGAATCTTTAGATCATGTTTTGCTTTATGGTCCGCCGGGACTTGGAAAAACAACACTTGCTCATATTATTGCTAATGAACTTGGGGTATCTATTAAAACAGCTAGTGGTCCATCAATTGAAAAAAGTGGCGATTTAGCTGCGATTTTATCGACTTTGGAACCTGGTGATGTTTTGTTTATTGATGAAATTCATCGAATGCCAAAATTTATTGAAGAGATTTTATATCCAGCGATGGAAGATTTTGAAATGGATTTAGTGTTAAATAGTGATGGTAAGAGTCGAAATATTAAAATTGATTTACCGCCCTTTACTTTAGTGGGAGCGACAACTAGAGCCGGGGATATTTCTAGTCCGTTAAGGGATCGGTTTGGGATTGTTTCGAAATTAAATTATTATTCGGAAGATGAACTGTTAAAAATTGTCCAAAGAACAAGCCGAGTACTAGAAATGCCTATTACAGAAGAAGCGGCAAGACTGATTGCAAAGCGATGTCGAAAAACGCCAAGAGTGGCTAATCGTTTATTTAAAAGACTTAGAGATTTTGCTTTAGTTGGCGGGAAAGACATTATTGAAGAAGAATTAGCTAAAGATTCTTTAAAAAGATTAAAAGTTGATGAATATGGTTTAGATGCAATTGATATTGAATATTTAACAAGTTTAATTACGAAGTTTAATGGGGGTCCAGTTGGGGTTGAAACAATCGCGACTTCGATTGGGGAAGAAACATCTACTTTGGAAGATGTTGTGGAACCTTTTTTATTACAAGAAGGTTTTATTAAAAGGACTCCAAGAGGAAGAGTGGCATGTGAGAAAGCTTATGAGCATTTAAAAATCGGAAGACAAGGGTCATTGTTTTAATTAGAATGGAGGAGAAAGAATGGCTGTAATATTAGATGGCAAAGAGTTAGCCAAAAAGAAAAGAGAAGAATTAAAGGAGAAAATTTTAAAATTAAAAGAAAAAAGTGGGATTATACCTGGTTTAGCTATTGTGCGAGTTGGGAATAACTCAGCTAGTGAAACTTATGTTCATAATAAATTAAAGGCTTGTCAAGAAGTGGGGATTAATGCTTTAGAAAAACATTTTTTAGGTATGGAAAGTGAAGAGGAAATCATTTCGGCAATCGAACAATATAATCAAGATGAAAATATTGATGGTATTATTGTACAAAGTCCTTTACCTGATAATTACAATGAAAATTATGTGGCTTCAAAAGTTTTGGGAGCGAAAGATGCTGATGGCTTTGGCATAGAAAACCTTGGGTATTTGCTTTCTAATCAAGAGCATGTTTTGGCTGCAACACCAAAAGGAATTCTTAATTTACTTGATGCTTATCAAATACCGTTAGAAGGAAAACATGTTGTTATTGTAGGAAGAAGTGTTATTGTCGGGCGGCCGATGGCTATTATGTGTTTAAATCGGCATGCAACGGTGACGATGTGTCATTCTAAAACGGATAATTTAGCAAAATATACTAAAGAAGCTGACATTTTAATTTCGGCAGTTGGTAAACCTTATTTTATTGATGATGAAATGGTTAAAGATGGAGCGGTGTTAATTGATGTTGGCATGAATAGAGTTGATGGTAAATGGTTTGGGGATATTACACCTAGGGCCCAAGAAAAAGCTAGTTTTTATACACCGGTGCCAGGTGGTGTTGGGCCAATGACCGTTGTGACATTACTAGAAAACGTTTATGAATTATCATTAAAAAGAGAAAGGAAAGATAGATAATGGATCCAAGAATTAAAGAGATTTTAAAGAAAGAAGAAGAAAGGCAACAAAATAATATTGAGCTTATTGCCTCTGAAAATTATACTTCAAAAGCCGTAAGAGAACTAGCTGGGAGCATTTTTACCAATAAATATGCGGAAGGTTACCCAGGTAAAAGATATTATGGTGGTTGTGAATACATTGATGAAATGGAAAATTTGGCCATAGAGTATGCTTGTAAATTATTTGATGTAAAATATGCAAACGTTCAACCTCATTGTGGTTCAAGTGCCAATATGGCTGTATATCGGGCTTTATTAGAACCGGGAGATAAAGTTATGGGAATGAATTTATCCCATGGTGGACATTTAACTCATGGTAATAAAATGAGTTTTAGTGGTCAAGATTATGAAATAGTTTCGTATGACTTGAATTTAGAAACAGAAGAATTAGATTATGAAGCGATTAAAAAATTAGCTTTAGAAGAAAAACCAAAAATGATTATTGCCGGAGCAAGTGCTTATGCGAAAAAAATCGATTTTCAAAAATTTGCGGAAATTGCCCATGAAGTAGGAGCATATTTATTTGTAGATATGGCTCATATTGCTGGGTTAGTTGCTGCACATCTTCATCAAAACCCTTGTTTATATGCTGATGTTGTTACTTCAACGACTCATAAAACGTTAAGGGGCCCAAG
>CALVLG010000083.1 GCA_944336815.1 uncultured Bacilli bacterium
CAGACCCACGACTTAATTATTATAAATAAAAGGATTGAACCTATAAACTATTTAATTAAATTTTCAAATTTAAGATGTTATTATATTCTATACGTTGGTATAAAAAAGTTTGGTATATGAAGAATAATTTAGATTACCCAAAAATGATTATTGATTTAAAAGTAAAAATGAATGTTTCACAAGAAAAACTTGCCGATATTCTTGGCGTCTCTTTTCAATCGTTAAACAGATGTAATAATTCAAAAAGTATTCTCACAAAGTTAGCCTGAGTAAAATTAACAAGATTATTGACAGAATACGAAACAATTTGAAGAATGAAGCGAGGGAAATTTAATGAAAAATTATAAATCAATTGAACTATTTGCAGGAGCTGGTGGATTAGCTTTAGGTCTTGAAAAAGCAGGTTTTGAACACATTGGCCTTGTCGAATTTGACAAGAGCGCCGCCGATACCCTAAGAATAAATAGACCTAATTGGAATGTTCTTTGTGAAGATATAAGAGAAACTTGTAATAGAAATCTAGAAAAAGAATTCAACATAAAGAAAGGCGAATTAGATCTTTTATCCGGAGGCGCCCCATGCCAATCCTTTAGTTATGCAGGTAAAAGACTCGGACTAAACGATGCTAGAGGAACTTTGTTTTATTATTACGCGACTTTTTTAAAAGAACTCCAACCAAAAATCTTTCTGTTTGAAAATGTTAGGGGCCTTTTGACTCACGATGGTGGAAAAACATATAAAACAATATTGGATATTTTTGAAGAGCAAGGCTATGTTACTTCTCATAAAATATTAAACGCTTGGGATTATGGAGTTCCCCAAAAAAGAGAAAGGCTTATAACCATCGGAATTAGAAAAGACTTAGCAAATAAAATTGAATTTAATTTCCCTGAAAAACATCAATATAAACCGGTAATTGGCGATGTAAAATTAGATGAAAATCCACCTAAGGATGAATGCCAAAGATATTCTGAATATAAAGAAAAAATATTTGCCCTTGTTCCTCCAGGTGGTTACTGGAAAGATATTGATCCTGACATAGCTAAAGAATATATGAAATCTTGTTGGTATATGGGGGGAGGCAGAACGGGAATTTTGAGAAGGTTATCTCTAAATGAACCTTCTTTAACAGTTTTAACTAGCCCATTCATGAAACAAACTGATAGATGTCATCCTCTAGAAGTTAGGCCTTTTTCCTATAGAGAAAATGCAAGATTTCAAACTTTCCCAGACGACTGGATTTTTTGCGGTAAATTAGGCGAAAAATATAAACAGGTCGGAAATGCCGTACCCGTTAATTTGGCTTTTGAAATAGGGTTAGAAATTATTAAATCATTGGGAGAATTGGAAGATGGAAGAAAATAAAAATCTAAATGACATTTATATGATTGATTTTATAAATAAAGAAGACTTTGAAAAACATGTCGAAAAGACAATAAAAGCTTATGACGAAGCTTTGAATAAAATAGATTTAAAGAAATTTAATTCAAATATTATTGATCCCATAAAATTAACATTTGACAAAGCTCTTTATAAAAAAACGTGGATTGAAATTATTAATTTAGAAATTTTTAGACAAAGAGATAAATCAAATACTAATGCAATTGGGTATTTTCATCAGAATATGTTTAAACTAATTAAAAATTGCGAAGTTCCGTCGGAAGGCTTTGATATTATTTTCCATAATCCAAACGGAGAAAACATTTATGTCGAAATGAAAAATAAGCATAACACAATGAATGCTAATTCTTCCCAAAAAACCTATATTAATATGCAGCATCATATTCTAAGGAATCCTAATGATAAATGTTTTTTAGTAGAGGTGCTTGCGCCAAAAAGCCGTAACATTGCTTGGGAACTATGTGTTGATAAGATACACTGCAAAGACGAAAGAATTAGAAGAGTCTCTATTGACATATTTTATGAATTAGTAACTGGCGAAAGGGATGCTTTTTACAAAATTTGCAACCAATTGCCTATAACAATCGAAAAATTAATAAATAACAATGAAGTTAAAACGGCTGAAAAAGATACTGTTGTTGAGGAATTAAAAAACATTAGTCCAAACTTGTTGGAAGCTCTATATTTATTGGCTTTTGAAGACTATATTGGATTTGAAAAATTCAGTGATAGAATTAAGCAACTATTAGACCAATATTTTAATTAACCATCTTGGAAAGCAAGGAAAAGAAAAAAACCGTTCATTGTAATCACAAATTAATTTTGTACATTTTAATACCATGATTAACAACCTACAAATACAGAATTCGACAGCCATATTAGTATGAGAGCGATTGAGGAGACTTGCATGATTAAAAATTGGGTTCTCTCGTATTTCCTAGGCTTAATCCCCTATCACTACTTCTTGTATGTCCCTCAATAAGTAACAATTATGCACGTCGTTCGCAGTGATGAGTTAGCGGGTTCAATCACGAAAAAAAGCCATCGCTAAGGTGGCTTTTAATATAGTCTATTGAAGACAATTCATTTTAACCAACTGGGGACAATTGGATTTAGAAGACTCACAAAACAAAAGTTGGTCAACTCGATGGAATTGAAGGAGCATATAGAAACTTCAATGGTGTTACTTCAAAATTTGGCTGCCACTTCATTCTTAAAATAGACAAAATCTTAATGAAAGAGAAATTCTATAACGCAATTGTAAATGGAGTTAAAGCTTCATCTTTCCCTAGAGTTCCAGTTGATTATGGATATAGAGATTCAACTTATTTCTGGTATACAAAATTTAGAAAACCAATCAAATGTCCTATCCCTAACGTTCAAACAAACAACTTAGAATCGGTTAAATATGCCGCTAATAGAATTGATCCAGACATTAAATTTACTGAAGAAGCTTGTAAGATGATCGTTAAAGTTCCTAGAGTCTTTTTAAAAACCGTCCTTAATGGTTGTGTTAGCTATGCTAAAGAACATAACATTAAAGTGATTGATGAAAAAGTAATGAAAGACATTAATGATAAAAGACGAGCTGAAAAAGGTAAAAGATAAAAAGTTTTCAAAACAAGCAACACTCGGTTGCTTGTTTTATTTATTGAATTGTTCCTTTTAGTTAGCCTATTAATCTCACTTCTTTAATTAAAAATGAGTATTTCGGATAATTTTACCAGCCATATCGGCTATTTTGACCACCCTTGATTAACAGGTGATTACACTGTTAATTAAACTATAATTTTTAATTA
>CALVLG010000084.1 GCA_944336815.1 uncultured Bacilli bacterium
AAGCTATTTTGGAAGGACTTTTTAAAACGACACCGTGTTTAGGGTATCCAAAGGAACGGCAAGATATTCAAAATGCTCAAAGAGAAAAATTTCGGCATCTTAAAACTAATTTATATGAAGATTTCGCGACTATTATCGAAGAAATGGATAAAGATGTTTTGTATGCTATTATTCATAATGAATATTTTGCCGAGAATTTTTTCTTGCATTCAAAAAACGACCGTGTTAGTAGTCTTTTAAGAGATTTGTTTGACGCTTGGGTTTGAAAAAGAAAATAAAAGTCGTTATAATAAAAAATGAAAGGAGTTTTTTATGTTAAAAGTAGAACATATTACAAAATATTATGATCAAAATAAGGCTGTAGATGATTTGTCTTTTGAAGTGCCAGATGGTAAAATTTTTGGCCTTTTAGGGGTTAATGGGGCTGGTAAAACAACGACATTTCGTATGATTATTGGTTTACTTGAACCAACGAGTGGTAAAGTTACTTTAAATGGTAGACCAATCGATTATGATGTGACAGATACAATTGGTTTTTTAACGGAAGAAAGAAGTTTACTTACTAAGCTAACGGTAAAAGAACAAATTGTTTTTTATGGAACATTAAAAGGGATGAAGGAAAAAGATATTTTAAAGAAATTAGATTATTGGTTAGAACGATTCAAAATAACTGAATATAAAGAAAGAAAAATTAAAGAACTTTCAAAAGGTAATCAACAAAAAGTTCAATTTATATCGGCAGTTATTAATGATCCAAAATTACTAATTTTAGATGAGCCTTTTTCAGGACTAGATCCAATTAATGTTGAAATGTTCATGGAGGCAATTAGAGACTTTAAGAAAAAAGGTAGCAGTATTATTTTTTCTTCTCATCGAATGGAACATGTTGAAATGTTTTGTGAAAGTTTAGTTATTTTGGTTAAAGGAAAAAGTGTTTTAGAAGGAGAATTAAAACAAATTAAGAAAGATTATCGAAAGAAAAACATTCATATTAAAGGGGATGTGATTGCCAAAGATTTTGAAAAAATTGCTGGGGTTGTGAAAGTTGTTTCAAATGCTGATGAAATAATTGTTAAAATTGAAAGTGATGAGATTATTTCAAGAGTTTTTGAAGTAGTAAAAAAATGTAAAGATATTACGGAATTTTCAGTAGAAGATCCAACTTTAAATGAAATTTTCTTGAGTAAAGTAGGTGAGACTTATGAAAAATAAGTTAAAATTTTTAACAAAACAAAGTTTAGATAAGAAAATAAAAACAAAATGGTTTAAGGGAGTAAATATCTTATTACTTGTTTTGTTTATATTAATTATGAATGTTGATCGGGTTATATCCTTTTTTGGCGGTGATTTTGAAGATCAAATTACGGTGTATGTTAAAGATGATTTAGATGTTTATGACAGTTTTGCTGCTTCTTTTCAGCAAACTTCGGAAATGCTTGGTGAAAGTAAAAACTTTAATGTCGAAGAAACTACTAAAAGTATGGAAGAATTAGAAAATGAGATTAAAGATAAAGATGATAAGATTGTCGTGCATATTATGACCGATTCAGAAAATTATATGAAAGCGACTATTATGTCTTATGAAAGTACGGGAACTATTACAACCCAACTTATTAGTTCATCATTAAATACAGTTAAATCTATGGTAGCCATTGCTGAAAGCGGTTTAACCGAAAGCGAGATTAATGCTTTAACAGCGCCCGTTAATGTGGAAACAATTTTAACAAGTGAAGACGCTGAAAACCAAGAAGGAAAAGATTTAGTGGCCGCTGGAGTTATGCTTGTCTTTATATTACCTTGTTTCTTTTTGATTTTGATGTTAGTTCAAATGATTGGGGCTGAAGTAAACGATGAAAAGTCAACGCGAAGTATGGAAATTATCATTTCGAATGTTTCACCTAAAGTTCATTTTTTATCAAAGATTTTTGCTTCGACATTGTTCGTTGTGATTCAAGGAGCTTTACTACTTTTATACGGTGGGATAGCCTTAATTGTTCGTAATATTTTAGGGGGAACAGGAATAGCTGTAGCTAGTGGAGAAGTAACTAGTGAATTAGCTGATTTATTAACGATGGTTAAAGAAACGGGAGTCTTTAGTTTATTGTTAGAAGGATTACCAATAATTGCTGTGTTGTTTGTTTTGTCATTTTTGGCGTATGCAATTGTTGCGGGTGTTTTAGCTTCTATGACAACGAGTATTGAAGATTTTCAACAACTTCAAACGCCAATTATGTTAATTATAATGGTTGGTTATTATTTAGCAATTATGGCTGTGCAGTTTGATGGATCATTGTTTATTCAAATTGCCTCATATATTCCAATGTTATCTTTCTTATTATCACCAGTATTATATATGCTTGGGCAAATAAGTATTTGGGGAATGCTTCTTTCAACTTTAATTATGGGCTTGTTTACTTGGCTAATATTCCGTTATGGTTTACGAATTTATAAAGTTGGAATTTTAAATTATTCTTCATCAAAATTATGGCGTAAAATGTTCAAATCATTAAAACAAAAGTAAAAAAAATTATAAACTCCCCAAAAGCAATTGACAATCGGGGGGGGGGGCATATGATAAAATCATCTATAAGAGAATAGGTGATTTTTTGATATGAAACTAGAAAAATATAAACAAAGAAACCCTAAGAACATAGGGATAGCCATATTTACAATTACATGTGTTTTATTAATTGCTTTTGTTTTTATCTATTCTTCTTTTGCGAGTTTCCAAACTAATGAAACAAGAGGTTTTATCAATGGAAACGTGGTAGATCCAGGTGACCTTTACTTCGCTTTTTATGTTGATGGTGTTATATCAAGTACAATGCCAGCTAAAGGGGAAGGATATGTCTTAGATAAAGAAAAAACAACATGTACAAATGGAGCCACAGTAGAATGGTTGGCTGATGAATGGGCGCCTAAAATACTAAATTTTACTCAAACAAGAACCAAATGTACGTTGTATTTTATAAAAGAGCCAACAGCAGCAGAAACGATATTAGCTCAAGGGGAAACAGAAGAATTAAAGTTTGATAATACAAAAGATAATAATTTAAGATATGTGGGAGCTAACCCAAATAATTATGTAAGATTTAATAATGAATTATGGCGGATCATTGGCGTATTTAATAATATTGATAATGGCAGTGGAACAAAAGAAACCAGAATAAAACTAATTAGAGATGAATC
>CALVLG010000085.1 GCA_944336815.1 uncultured Bacilli bacterium
CATTTAGTTCTTGTTTGGGTAAAATTTAGTATTTTAGGCGCCCATTCATCATCTAACCATTCTACTGTGGCTCCATTAGTACATGTTGTTTTTTCTTTATCTAAAGTATATCCTTCGCCTTTACCTGGCATAGTACTTGATATAACACCATCAACATAGAAAGCAAAGTAAAGATCGCCTGGATCTACCACATTACCATTAATAAATGTCCTTGTTTCATTTGTTTCAAAACTCGCAAAAGAAGAATAGATGAAAACAAAAGCTATTAATAAAACACATGCAATTGTAAATATGGCTATCCCTATGTTCTTGGGGTTTCTTTGTTTATATTTTTCTAGTTTCATTCTTATTAATACCCTTTCTATGTTTCTATTATACCATGACAACCCCCCCCATTGTCAAGATATTTTAAGGCGTGTTATCATTTTTTTCTATACTTATATATAGTATAACGTTTTTTTCTTCTTCTTACAAGCCATTTTGTGTCTCTTTACTTCATTAACTTTCTCATATGATTAACCGCATTTTTTTCAATTCTAGATACTTGAGCTTGACTAATATGCAATTTTTCGGCTATTTCCATTTGTGTTTTACCAACAATATATCTTTCTAATAAAATTTTCTTTTCTCTTTCTTTTAATTTAGTAAGAGCTTTTTTTAAAAGCAACAAGTCATCTCTTTTTTCATTATTTTCCTTTTTAGCCGCAAGTTGATCAGCCAAATAAATTGGTTCACCACCATCATTATATATTGGTTCAAAAATACTTACCGGTTCCTTTAGGCTATCTAAAGCATTACCAATCATATATTCTGTTGTTTTAAAATGTTTTACAAGTTCAGCACTTGAAGGTTCCACTCCATATTTTTGAAAATATTGTTCTTTATAATTTAAAATTTGATAAGCAAAATCTTTCATTCCTCTACTTACCCGTACTGAACTTTGATTACTACGCAAAAACTTTTTTACTTCCCCTAAAATCAAAGGTATTGCATAAGTAGATAATTTCAAATTTAAAGAAGCATCAAAATTATCGATTGCTTTAATTAAGCCTACCACCCCAACTTGAAATAAATCATCCATGTTACCTTTAAAATTTCGAAAACTTTTTAAAACACTCAAAACGAGTTTTAAATTACCTTCAATCAAAATTTCTTTTGCTTTTGCATCCCCTTCACGCATTTTTTTAAAATACATCATTTGTTCTTCATTAGACAAAACTTTTAACGAACTTGTATTAACGCCTGTTATTTCCACTTTATATTTAGCCATATAAAAAATCCTTTCTCTTTATTTATGAGAAAAGATTTAAACTTTTATTCAAGATTTTCTAAAGAAGAAATAGCTCCCTTTAAAGTTTCTACTTCAATTAATGTAATATCATAACCCTTTTCTTCTTTAACTTTTTTAGCTTCTTCATAATTTCCTTTTGGCACTAGAAAGACTTCAGCTTTATTTTTAACGGCACCAATTAATTTATATTTAATGCCACTTATTTCACCCACGTTACCACCTATATCAATCGTTCCTGTCCCAATTATTTTCTTTCCTTTAGTAATATCTTCTTCAGTTAAAGCATCATATATAGCTAAACTCATCATAAGACCACCCGAAGGCCCAGATTCACTTTCTTTCATTTTAATTGATGCTTTAGGTTCTTCTTCGTAATTATAAGTAATCGTAATAGAAACCCCAATTTTTAACCCATTATCTTCATATACCTTGGCCGTACACTTTTCTTCTTTATCATCTCTACGTACCAAAACATCTAAAACATCACCTACTTGATGTTCATTAATTACTGTTCGTAAATCTTCCGTATTTTGAATATTTGTTCCTTCAACACTAATAATTTTATCAAACAATTTAATATTCGTCTCGGCTTTATCAGTTATATATATAACATTAGCGTTTTCCCCTTCCACCGTCACTGGTTTTCCGGCTTCTTTATAAGCACTAATAATTGCCGAATCAATCGATTGCTGCGTCGCTATTTGATTAGCCTTTAAAGTTTCTTCAAATGTTTGGTTATCATACGTAACTTCAGTTTCAGGCACTATATCCCAATCGGGAATAATATAAGACAAAAGCAAAAACGGTACACTTCCTCTTACCATTGAAACATAGGCCATTCCTAATTCACCATCCGAAGTATAACCATCTTCCACACTTATTCGCTCACTTAAATTAACCATTCCCCCTGGAGTATATATTTTATAAGGTAATTCTACCTGAAAAACTAAAAAAATAAGAACTAATACAAGTAAAAATTTATAATTTTCTTTAAAAAAATTTTTAATTCTTTCCGTTACTTTCTTCGTAAGCCTCTTCCTTCCTTTTCCCATTATAGCATTTTTTAAAAAAATTATGACTTTTTTTTAGCTTCTTTGGCATAGACTTTACTATGAAAAAAAACATCTTTTCTTTCTTCCTTTTAAGTTTATGTTTAATCATTCTTTTTAAAAATAACTTAGAAATACATGATGCCATTATAAATGCTTGTACTTTATTTATGACTAAACTTTTTCCCTCATTATTTCCCATGATGATTTTAAGCGATTTACTTCTTTATTTTAAAATACCTGATCTTATAGCCAAAACACTTGCACCCATCTGGACCAAAATATTTCATACTAATCCTTACGGAGCTTTTGTCTTTTTCATTTCTTGTTTTTCAGGCACCCCAACCAATGCCTATATAATCAAAAATTTAGTTACTGAAAAAAAACTCAATTCGGCCGAAGCCACCCATTTATTAGGCTTTTCATTTTTTAATAATCCCCTTTTTTTATATACAATGTTATCTTTAATTTTTCCCAATAATTACTTGACCGTCTTAAAAATACTTATTATCCCTTACATAATTAACCTTTTTTTAGGAATTATAATCAGGCCTTCACCCAAACAAGATACTGCTTTTATTTTTAATGAAAAAAAAGAAAATCTTGGCGAATTTCTTTCTAATAGTATTAAAAAAACAATGAATACTCTATTATTTATTCTTGGTTCCATAAGTTTATTTTTTATTTTAAACACGATTCTAAATCCCCAAAATTATCCTTTTCTAACCGGCTTTTTAGAAATAAGCCAAGGTCTAAATGCTTTACTTACCCCTTTATTAAGTCTAAAAGCCAAAGAATTATTAGCTATCTTCTTTATTAGTTTTGGCGGTCTTTCCATTCATT
>CALVLG010000086.1 GCA_944336815.1 uncultured Bacilli bacterium
AATTTTGTGTTAACACTAAAACAATTATGTTTCCAAGCACGTCCACCCGTTGTATCTTTGCCGCCCATTGGACTATTAATTTTATCGCGTAATTGATTTATGCCAATAAAAGTAATATTCAAACGTTTAAACAGTTGAACACATTTTTTAGTAAACGCTGTTAAAGGAATGGATATGCCACCATATTGACGTTTTTCATAAGATTCTTCATAAGCATTTTGTGATACCATAACACCTAATGAATCTAAAACTACAAAACCAATACCTTCTGTTTTACATAATTCTTCAATAGCATCAAAAATTTCTTCTGCTGTTTGATTTTCCGGCTTTAAAATAAGCAAATCATCTAAATTAACATTTAAAATCCTTGCCCATTCTTCATCCAAAGTATTTTCACAATCTACAAACAAGCATTTTAATGGACCACGAGCCTTTAAAAACTGTAATTGTTGTTGTTGTGCTTTTGTAGGCTTGTCTAAAGATTCTAAATATTCGATGGCTTCTTCGTATTCTTTTTCAAACTGTTCCTGCGCATTACTTACTAAGTCAAGAGCCGTTGTGGTTTTACCAGAATTTTCTTCACCTGCAAATTCAATTAACCTGCCTCTTGGTATGCCGCCATATAACATATAATTTAATCGCGGACTGGAAAATTTAATTTTATTTTTTGTAGATGTTAAATCTTCTTTAATACCAAAATTTAGAACAGAAGAACCAAACTTTTTATTTATTTCGCTTATTGTTGTTGATAATCCAGACATTCTTTATCTCCCTTTCTTGAAGCTAAATAATCGCATAAATGTACAAATTTTTCAAGGTGTGTTTTAGGTTTTGGCAACACAATATTTACATAATCGTTCGTATTCCACTGTCCCATATGGGAGGCTATTAAATCGTAAATAAGATTCATTTGGTGTTCATAATTTTTAAAACCCTGATGTAATTGTTCGTATTCTTTAGCACGGTCTTTTATAAACTGCACCGCAAGTAAAGGATGTTGGTGTAAAGTAAATTTACTATCTTTACCTAATTTTTGACAATCATGAAAAATTAACGAAAAATAAATAAGGTCAGAATATTCATCTAAAGAATGAAACATTTCTAATTTTAACATTTCATTTGCATAATATAAAGCAGCTCTTGTATGCCTAAATAAACCGCCATCACCCAAAGCAAATTTTGGATGATACTTACCTGTTGAAGAAGCAGCCGTGGTCCAAAAGTAATCAGGAACTCTATCTAAACAATATCTTGCAAAATCCTGTATTACATAAGATTTAATTTTCATAACATATTCAAGCATTGACTGTTTTCTAAGAAAAACTTTATTATCTTCCATTAAAATTCACCCCTGTTCTTTCTAAACGAAGAATTTTCCATTGCATTTTCTGCCATTCTTCTTGTACTAACCTTTTTAAGACTTTGAAGCATTTCTGTTGCCATATCCAATTTTGCACGAATTTGTTTTCCTGCACGATTATAAATACTAACTAATACTTGATGATTTTTTACTGCTAATTCTGCATACTGTTTACGTTCAACAATAGTTCCAACATCTTCTGAATAGGCTTCTGCATACGCCGATGACTTTTTCTGTTTAGCCATATCCTCTGCTAACCCAATCATTTCAGACTGCTCATAAGCATGGTATACTTGAATAGGTAAATTTAAAATAAAATAATCAAGTTCTTCGTCAGTAATAGGATTATCTACATCTTCAACAGCAACATTTATTTTAGACATTAAAGCATCTAAATCAGAACAACATTCTTTAACTAACGATTTAACAAATCTTTCAACTGCCCTGTTTGTTTCCCGATAGTCATTCATTGATTTTTTAATGTAACTAACATCAATATCCATAAGCAAAACTCCTATGTCCAATATCTATAAAAGCCTTTGTTAAATTATACTTAAAAAACACTCGTTTCTTTTCTCCTTCAATTACAGTACAAACTCTGGGAACTTCTTTTGTAGAATTAAAAGACTTAACCTCATTTAATTTTTCATTTTCAATAAACCTAATAGGCAAATAAACTGTTAAGTCATTATCTACAAACCAAATCATGACACCCGCACAAACGTGCTTAAATTTAGATTTTTCCAATAAACCTTTGTACTGGTTATCCCGCAAAAGAGAATAATTAAAGGTGTTTCCGTGTACGGCTTTACATTCAATATAAAACAAAGTTTCATTATGAAAAACTATAAAGTCACAAACATTAGAAACACCCTTCCATCCAGACATATCATCTTTTAATCTATCAAAACAATAACCATTTTCTTTTAGTTGGTCTGAAAATACCTTTTCAAACTTTTTGCCATAATTATCCGCCATTTATTTTTCCTTTCGACATTTTGATTTATAAGCACAGTATTGACAAACCTTAGTAGTAATATCCGCCGGCTTAGGGGGTACAATACCCATTTCTAAGTATTCGTCACAAGTGCAAATCAAACAAGTCAACTTATCTTTCATTTTCTGTGTAACTGTAAGCAGGAAGGCTTTTTTAGTACACAAATCACGATTTTCATATAAAAACAATACGTTATCAATACCTAAAGATAAAGAATAAGCCGTTGCCTGATTTATATGATTATTGTCAACACCTTCGCGAGTTACAAATTTTCTTGACGCTTCTGTTTTAAATTCAAAAATATAATATTCACCTTTGAATTTAATAATGCCATCACATAAAAAACTAAGATTATATTTTGTGTTAAATAATTGGGTTTCAATTCCTCTTTTACCTTTAACAATAATATCCTCTAAGTTATGTTCTTTTACATATTCTGCAACATCAAGATATTCACAATCATAACCATTTTCTTTCATATCTATAATTGCCTTTTGTATTCTTTCATGCCTATCAGTACCACTTTCTCCAATACCCACTAAAGGAGCCTCTTTAATATCCGGGTCTAATGGAGTCTTAACCATTTGATAATACATATTACGAATACAATTCATGCTTGATGGTTTATAATGAGCGGATGGCAAATATGCGTTTTTATTGGCTGTCTTTTCAATAGACTGAATTAAACTGTTTAAAAAAGACTGTGCAATGGG
>CALVLG010000087.1 GCA_944336815.1 uncultured Bacilli bacterium
ATGGTAGGGGATGGGATTAATGATGCTCCTTCTCTTGCTGGAGCTTATCTTGGGGTTAGTATTGGAGGCGGAACGGATATTGCCAATGATTCTAGTGATGTCATTTTAGTTCATAACAATTTAAAAGATATTTTAACGCTTTTTGATATTAGTAAAAGAACAGTAAGAAATATGAAACAAAATTTATTCTGGGCATTTTTCTACAATATTTGTATGATACCCCTAGCGATGGGAATTTTTCATCCCTTTGGTTTAACCTTAAACCCTATGATAGCAGCTCTGGCCATGACTTTGAGTAGTCTTACCGTCATATTAAATGCTTTAAGATTAAAAATACCGAATAAAAAGGAAGAGGAAAATGTTTGAAAAGAAAAAACAAAAGATTATAAAAGTAGACGGAATGCATTGTGAATCTTGTGCGAAAAGAATAAAAAAAGCACTTGAAACAAAAAAAGAGATCAAAAAAATAAAAATTGATCTCAAGAAGAAAGAAGTTATTCTTACTTATACGAATTCTTTAGACGAACAAGAAATCAAAAACTTAATCGAAGATTTAGGTTATCAAGTAACCGAAATAAAAGAAGGATAATTTATACTTTATCTTTCTTTTTTGTTTTTATTTTCCCAGCGACCACCTGATAAGAATTATCTTTTAAATAAACATCTTTTTCAGAGAAAACAGGGTAGAGAGAATCAAGAGAATTATGGTTGATCGCAACAAGCTTGATTAAGGTTAATTCTTGTTCTTTCGTGGCTCTTTTGCCATTGATCTTTCGAATGGGCAAATCAATCACAGCCACATCTGTACTAGGATAAATCTCATAATTACAATATCCTGCAAAATCAATAATGAGATTCTTATAATTATAAATACCAGGACGATATTCATAAATAGAAGGCTGTTCTAATTGACCTTTCTTTTGCTCAAAATCTTCTACTACTTTTAGTTGTTGCTCCAAAATAAACTGTTTGATTTTATTCTCGTGTTGGGCTTGTTCAAAGACATTTCCCAAGGAAATAAAATTGCCTTCTGGATCCACAATTCCTTGTCTTCCTTTGGGTAAATCTTGATAAGAATAAACTTTAAATATTGTATTCATCGTCACTTGCTCCTTTATATAGTTTATGATACCGCAAAAAAATGATACTTGTCTATAGAAAAAAGATATGATAGAATTATTTATGAGATGCCGATATAGTTTAGTGGTAAAACAGATCCTTGGTAAGGATCAGCGGACAGTTCAATTCTGTCTTTCGGCACCAGTAAGCAATCTGTCCGAACTTTTATAGTTTAGGGCTTAAATATATAAGTATCAATTTCAAAAGAAGTTGGTACTTTTTAAATGTTTAAGTTTAAGAAAGGATTGTTAAAAATGGTAAATATTACAAAGAAGGAATTAGAAATTGATAACGAATTAAAGAAAAGAATAGAATTTATATGTAGTTTTTGTAATACTACTCCAACTATTATTAATGGTAATATTAGAAAAATTAATAAGACAAATTTAAACTACATCGAACCTCATAGAATTATTATTAAGGGTATTACATTTCTTACATTTAATTATTCTAATGAAATATTTGTTGAAAATTTATCTAATAGAATTAAATTATCAGATTTAGAAACCTTTATTAAACAATTAAACTAAATATAAGTATTTGTACCAACTTCCTTTAAAATCGCCTTAAAATGCTCAAATGAAAAGGTAAATGCAACTTTGAAAGGTTAAATGCAATTAGATATACAAAAATAAGTAAAATAAGTAACTAACAAAGGAAAACTTTGTTGGAATAAATATTATTTACTTAAAAGAAAAATCAAGGGTCGAGATGAACTCACTATCGTTCGCCCTTGATTTTTCAATGTAAATTGGACATTTCATATTTTTTGTGATAACATATGTACATAAACATTATTAGTAAATTCATGCACGCAAAAGGAGATTGCTTTTGTAAAATTTTTTTTTGAATTTCAAAATGCAACCTTGTAATTTGTAATATATTAAATTTACTGATGGTGCTTATTTATATAACATGTTAATCTAGTTTTTTAAAAGTTTGGTGGTTAGATTAACATCGTTAGGTTTTATTTTCTTAATTCCTATTTTATTTAAGGTATCATAACCATAAATAGTACTGAAAATATCATAAGGTGACTTATCATTAAGTTTTTTTCTAGTATAGGAATTAATATGTGACATCATTAAATTGATGTCATCTTGTGATAAATTATCAAAAGAAGTACCTGTAGGTAAAATTCTTCTGATTAATTCATGGTTTACTTCACATGAACCTTTCTCATGTGGACTAGAAGGATGGCAATAAAATATTTGTGTCCTTTTTTCTTTGGTGTCTGTATCAAATTCTATTTCAGTTGGATTTGAAAATTCACTACCATTGTCAGTTAATATTACAATAAATAATTCTTTGAATTTATCTATGCCTAATACCTTTTGTAATTCATTAAAGATATCTATAACTGACTGGGCATCATTATGATTTCTAATAAAAGCAAGCATTAAAGAACAATTGGTAAAATGTAGAGTAAGTAAAACTTTACCCCCTTTTTTACCTTCTACACTGTCCATTTGAACTACTGGTGTATCTGGGTGTTGTTTCATATAAGCTAGAAAGTCTTCATATCTTCTTCCTTCCAAACAATGCTTATCTACTTTATATACTGTAGTTTTCTTTTTTCTATTTCTAAATCTTACTTTTCTAGGCAGATCAATGTTTTTAACTTTTAATAATCCTAAATCAATAAGTTTATAAATAGTTTTTTCAGAACACATAATTTTATTTTTATTGTTTACTACAACTTGATGAATAGACTGGCCTTTATCTTTAATTAAAGGAACTAAAACTTCATTTAAATAATCAATTTCACTTTGATCTATTAAAACACCTTTTCTAACTTCAGATAAAATGTTAGTATATTCATTATATGAATATATAGAATCGTAGAAGTGTTTAGTTAAAGTACAATGTGTTTTATTTTTACAACCATTACAAACATAAGGAGGTTTAT
>CALVLG010000088.1 GCA_944336815.1 uncultured Bacilli bacterium
AATTCCTTTCTAACAAACAAAAAATCGACTCATAAGAATCGATTTCTATCTTGAAGTCTTTCGACTTTTTTTCATTCTGGGGCGAAATGTGGGGGTCGAACCCACGCATGCCGGAGCCACAATCCGGTGTGTTAACCACTTCACCAATTCCGCCATTTCCCAAATATCTTAACAAATTCCGCCAATATTTGCAAGTCTTTATTAATTATTTTACAAAAAAGAAATAACGTACATTCAATAATTAAAAAAATATGCCAATCTAAAAAAGGCGATTGTTAATCCACCTTATCTAGCTTTTTCAAATACTCACTCAAATAGCTTGTCCATTCAACCGCTCTTTCTTCATCAAACAAATGATATAAAAAATCAACGACTATTTGATGTCTAAAAAGAGCCTCTTTTTTACCTGATTCCGTTAGCATTAAATTTTTCAATTTCAATATTTTTTCAAAAAAGTGACACACACTACTATCAGTACTTCCACTAGAATATCTTTCAGCGGTTAAATCTTCTCTTGGAAATATATCTTTATTAAAAAAAGCCCTACCATTTTTTATCCCAAATACACAAGTTCTAATAATCCCGTTAGCCCCTAAAGCATCACACATATCTGCATCCGATACAACTTTTCCCTCAATTGTTGTTGGATAATCTCCTTTTAATCTTTTACTATAACCAATGTTACTAAGTGCCAAACAAACTTTCTCTTGTGTTCCTTTATCAACTTTACATTCAGCCATAATTCTTCTAGCATTAGTTAAATTTTTGGCATTGTCATTCCCAAATAACTTATAATCATCAACATCATGAAGTAAGGCAATCAATGAAACAATCTCTTGATTAGCCTTTTCTTGCCTTGCAAATCTTAAAGACAATTCTAACACCCTATTTATATGTTCCATTCCATGACCAGAATTATCTTTATCTAATAGTTCACTTACTAGAACCTTTACCCTTTCTATCATTAATAAAATCCTCCCAAACTTCTAAATCAATATTACAAATTCACTACTAATCGATTAGCAAATCTATTTTTTTGGTTTTTTTTAACCATTTTAACACTTCATCTTTATATTCACTGTTACAAAAAATAGCCATGTAAGCAAAATTATTAGGTAAAAAACAGATTGTATTTTTATTTATTATAACCTTTTCTACCGCATCCCAACTAAGTTTTAACGAATAAGCATTATCTTTAGTACTTTCTATTCCCATATCATCTATCTTTACAATTGTTTCAGTTCCTTTCAAGTATTCCTTTAACTTATATCTAGTTTCAAAAAACAAATATCCATACACTAAAAATAATGGCCAAAACACAATACTTATAATTCGTAAAAAAGGAACGAAAAAACAACCAATCATCATCCCCAAAATTAACCAAAAAGCAAAAAAATAAACATTTAATAAGGAATGTACTTTTGTTTTTGGTTTTTTCTTAAAAACATAATAATTACTTTCTATATACATACATTCTTCATAATACTTTGCTGATTTTTTAATTTTAAAAATCATCATTTTTCCCCATTTCTACGCTAATTTACTCTTGCCTGTTAAATAATCGATTTCAATTCCCGGCTCTTTATTGTAAATAAACACATGAAAACAAATCTCGCCACAGTGATCTTCCACACTACTTGCTTCAATATAAACGCCGCTAGCTACCAAATTATTTTCTTCAAAAACTGGAGTCACCCGATATAAAACATGATTATTTGTTTCATCAATATAATTGGCCACTTCATTTTCAAATGGAAGCATTCCTAAAACATTCATACTTCTAGTACAAGTTATTAAGTTCTTCTCATTGGCATTTTCTCCCGTCAATTGAAAACCAATCAAATGACAACGATTATATAAATATTTTCCATCTACTATATCATAAGTAACAGATTGCCAGCCACTTGGTTTAACCTTACTAATATTTTCTCTATCTTCAGTCGGCATCAAATCTTTTCCAATATTAGCAAAAGCTATTCCCGCACGACCTAAATAATCTAAGTTACTATATTTTTCAAACGAAGAAGTTTGATAATCACTTTCATTAAAATTCGGTTTATTATCATTTACAATTTGATAAAGTTCGCCATCATAAGAAGGAACTTCATAAGAATAAGAACTAGGAAAAAGATTAGGAAAATAATTTTCAAAATAAGATCTTACTGGTTCTACATAATAAACAACAACCGATAAAATTAAAAAAACAATTAGAAAAACACATAATCGATTAATCCAATTTTTCTTCTTTCTTCGCTGTCTTTTCCTCATACTATCACCCTACTTTAAACAGTTAAATACCAAAACTCTGAGCGAAAACTCCAAGTTGCAATCCAAAGACCAAAATCACAATCGATATATCCCCTACCATCTTCATACACCGTATTATAAGAGCCCTTATATCCTAACCCATAATATTCATCATGAATAGGAATCATAAAAATAGGCTTTTGACCAGCAGTTAACTCTTGAAAGTCAATTATAGCCATCATAATAATGACTAAAAAACAAATACCAATAGTTGCCTTTACTTTAAACCATTTAGAAACATGATGGTAATTTAAACCAAACATGTAAATCAAAAACACAACCAAAAGATATAAAGCTGACGGAATTTCTTCTAAAAAATGATATAAACCCCGAAAAGCCGCCACTGAAAGCAAAATAGGAACAAAGAAAATCAAAAAGAAAAAGGCTATTTTATACTTTTTAAAATACCCTAAGAAGCTAATAACTAATAAACCTAAAATCCATAAATAAACAAAATCGCCAAAAAAATAATTATTCCCCAAATAAATAATGATATATAAAATAACGCTTAAAAATATACTAGCCCTTTTCATAAAGTTTTGCCCTACTTTCCTTACTATCATTTTTTCATATCATGCATAACATTGTCAATAATGATTTTTAAACCGCTAACTAAAATATAAGCGACAAGTAGTGTACAAACTAAAATAACAAT
>CALVLG010000089.1 GCA_944336815.1 uncultured Bacilli bacterium
TGCATATTTTCCACACGAATATACTTATTTTCATAAAAAAAGACATATTTCTATGCCTTATTTACTTGATATGGTTCAACTTCAACAGAAGTTTCTTGGCCAAATAAATCTATTAAGACAATAATGCGATTATTTTCTAAATCAATATTATTAATTGTTCCTTCCATACCTTTAAATGGACCATCAATAATAGATACTTTATCGCCAACAGCCATTTCTGATTCAATGTCCATACGACTCATGCCCATATTTAATAATACCCGATCAATTTCTTGAGGTGGTAAAGGTGTTGGTTTTGCTCCTTTTCCACTTGAACCAATAAAACCAGTAACACCCGGAGTATTTCTTACGACATACCATGCCTCATCACTCATAACCATTTCAACAAGAACGTATCCTGGAAACATTTTTTTCTTTTTCTCTTTTTTTACGCCATCTTTTATTTCAATCTCAGTTGTTTCAGGAATAATAACGCGGAAGATGTGATCTTGCATATTCATTGATTCGGTCCGCATTTCTAATCTTTCTTTAACAGATTCTTCGTGGCCTGAATAAGTGTTTACAACATACCATTGTTTTTCCATTACATAGCCCCCTTAACTGCTGATAGGATAGCAGATATTATTAAGAAAAAGAAAACTAAAAAGGCAACAATCATAATAGTAGCTATTGTATATTTAGCAATATCTTTTGAACTTGGAAATGTTACTTTTTTCATTTCCATTTTTACCTCTTTAAAATAACCCGGTTTCTTCTCTTTTTTTACTTTCTTATTCTTTTTTTCTTTTCCCTTTTTGATTTTTTTTGCTTCTTTGGCCATAATCTCACCTCATATTTTTTTCCAAAATAAAAACACCTACGTGCTTATGTATATAATCTAGCATAAACAGAGGTGTTTTGCAAGTCCTTTTCGTTACATTTCCGTTTCAAAATCGGCTATTTTCCACTCTTCTTGTTCTTTTTCTAAGATAAAACGATAGTAGCTATCTCTTGTGCAATTATCATCCGTGTTTTCTTCACATAATTTTATGTTTATAATCGTGGTTATTTTATCATTTGTAGCATTTTCTAAAATAAGGTTTTCTTCACTAACATCATAAAAAGAGATGGCACTATTAAAAGATGCATTATCAAACAAATCTTTAGGCATTTCATAAAGAGGTTCTGTTATATTTGTAATATTTTTATCAACGGTTATTGCTTTAACATCTTTAGTATATTCACTATATAAGTTAGTAGTTAAAAGATTTTTTATTTTATTTAAGAAACTTTCAGGAATAGCAACAACTTTTTCATCATCTTCACGATTAATGCTACTACTAACATCACTTGCTTTATAATATTGAGCGTTTTCAATTACATCTTTTAATGATGTTCTTTTTTCTTCAACTAACGTTCTTATTTCTTCTTCAGTTAAATCACTACTATTATGAAAGATTATTTCATCACTTTCATTTGGTAATTCATTGTTTGTATAATCTTCGAATACTTCTTCACGATCTTTTTTGAAATTAAAAGCTGTTAAAATAACAATTGCAAATAAAATTATTACTAAAACACTTACTCCTAAAGTTATCCACTTACGACGGTTCATTTTTATTCCTCCTTTAAAAGATTACGGACTTTTCCTCTAATTCTTTGTATAGTATTATCAATTTGTTTTTCGCTTTTGTCAAGGGTTAAAGATATTTCTTTATAGTTAAATCCTTTTAATAATAAGTCAAATACTTCGTTTTCTTTGGCCGATAATCTTTTTTTGATATTTTTTATTAACATTTCTTCATTTTCTAGATCACTAAACTGAATTAAGGGATCTGAATTTTCGTCTTTTATGATGTCCTTTAGTTGCATTCCGGTTGTTACATAATCATAGTCTAAAGATAAATTTGATAATTCCATTTGGTTTTTGTTTGTTTGGGCTTTTCTTATGGCATTAATTAATCTTCTTTTAATACATAAAGAAATGAATGTCTTCAAACTTGATTCTTTTTTTTCATCATAATTATTTAAGGCATTGGCAAAACCAACATTTGCTTCTTGTAACAAATCAGCGTAATCTACACCATATTTACTGGCCGCCTTAGCATATTGTTTGACAATGTATTTAATAAGGGGTTCATAGTTTTCATATAAGGTATTTCTAACGTCTTCATTGCTTTCGCTAACCATATCAAATAAAAACTCATCATCTTCGTTATATTTCACGACAAGCCTCCCATTTTAAATAGTAAAATTCCCGCGGCAACCGAAGCGTTTAAACTGTTGACTTCCCCATTCATAGGTATTTTGATCATTTCATCACAATGGGTTCTCACTAAAGAACTCATTCCTTTGCCTTCATTGCCAATAATCAAAACTTTTTTGCCAGAAAAATCTACTTCACGACAATCTTTGCCAAGCATGTCCGTCCCATATATAAAATAGCCTTGTTGCTGAAGTTTTTTTATCGTATCAATTAAATTAGTAACTTTAATTATTTTAACATTTGCCGTTGTACCAACACTGGTTTTAATAACAGTATCATTGACGCTGACACTTCTGTCTTTGGGAATAATAATACTTTTTACACCGGCAGCTTCAGCAGTTCTAATAATTGCCCCGAAATTATGGGGATCTTCTAAATGATCTAGAATAAGTAAAAATTCTTCGTTTTTAATATCGTTTAGAGAAAAGTATTGGTATTCTTCTCTTTCTATTACAACACCTTGATGATTTTTTTGACACATTTTATTTAAAACATCGTTACTGGTAACAACATAGTGTACTTTGTTTTCCGTTAAAAATTTTTTTATTTCTTCATCTTTAATAGCGTTGCTAATATAAACCTTTTTAATTTCTTTTGGATTCATCATTAATAAAACGTTTTTTCCAAATACTAACATAAAATACCCCTCCAATACAGGTATTATATCATGTATTTTTTAGGGTTTCAAA
>CALVLG010000090.1 GCA_944336815.1 uncultured Bacilli bacterium
CGAACATCACCATTTACATCATAAGCTACTGTATAACCAGAACTTGATGGGGTGAAGAAATATAAATCATTTCCTAACTTATCTTTTTTAGCCGTAACACTGGTTGGTAAAGCCATATTATCTGGTAAGGCTTCAGTTTTAATTTTTAAAGTTTTGCTTTCTTCCCCTACTTTTAAAATTACTTCATTTTCTTTATTAGCATATAAACCATAAATTGGTAAGTAATGCTCTTTAGCACTTTCAAAAGTATGAGTAAAAGTAGAATTTTTATCCTTTCCTTTAATTGTTACTTCTACTTCTGTTTCTTCATCTGTTGTAAACATCACTAAAGCTGTTAAAGGACTATTACCATAAGGATTTAAAACAACATTTGGACTTTCTAAAGTATAGCCTTGAGCTTTTAGATTTTTTTCTTTTTCAATTTGATCATCTAGCATACTAACTATATTATCAACTTCTTCTTTGTTTTGAGAAAAAGAATCTAATGCCACAAAAATTGTTAGTAATAAAACAATCAAACCTAACAAACTAACCCCGATTATTTTTTTCTTTTCCATATTTTCCCTCCATGGCAAAATTGTATAATATTTTATTTCTAAAAAAAAGAAACGCTTCGTTTAATTAAACTAAACGTTACGTTTACTTATGAATTGTACAACTTGTTAATTCTAAAGGAATAATATAAGTTTCTGTTTTGCCTTCTTTAGTTTTAGCATAAATAGCCAAGTATAAATTACTTTCACTTAAGTTATTACAACTTATTTCAAAAGAATCAATGTGAAATTCAATTTGTTTTAAAAAAGAATTTAAAGTTTGAACTTCATCACTTTTTAGCTCGCCACTTTCACCAATTTTTCGTTCAACATTACCATCTTCTTCATATAACATACAAGCAATTGAAACATATTCTTCTTTGGTATTTTCTTCATCTAAGAATACTATATCCGACAAAAAGATAGAGCTTTGATCATTAGAGTATGCAGCAACACCTTTTAAAGAAAATGATTCATTAGAAGAAACAACATCAGAAAAGGAAAAGCCTTTTTGATTATGTAAAATAATAATTCCAATGATAACACAAATAATTAAAATGGCTAACCCAAAATAAATAAAAAGATAATTTTTCTTTGGTTTCTTTTTTTCTTCACCATTTAAAAG
Source organism: uncultured Bacilli bacterium (assembly GCA_944336815.1). Classification (GTDB taxonomy): domain Bacteria; phylum Bacillota_I; class Bacilli_A; order RF39; family UBA660; genus Ventrenecus. The sequence continues at coordinate 1,159 of CALVLG010000090.1, forward strand.
GGTTTCTAAATCAACACGAAATACTTCACTTATTTGTTTTAATATTTCAATATCAGGAATACCACGGCCATTTTCCCATTTGGAAACAGCTTGACTTGTTACCATAAGTTTTTCAGCCAAATCACTTTGTGTCATGTTATTTTTTTTACGTAAAAAACAAATAAATTGACCAATTTTTTGTGGGTCCATACTTCACTTCCCTTCTAAAATTTACTGCGACATTACTGCGACATTTTTATTTTAAAATATATACTTTTTATAAATCTATGTCCTAATAATTGACAAAAATATTATACTAAAAATCAAATTAAGAAACAAGATACAGAAAAAAAGAGCCTTTAAAAAAAGCTCATCCTTATTACGATTATACCCTATATTTAATAATTGAATGTGGATAACTAGGTCGCAACCTCAGCCGCACTTTATCGCGGCTGGGCCCCCATTTTTAGGTTTCCTACAGACTTAGGGTATACGGTGATTCTTCCGTTCCACTTCCCCCACTTATTTTCACGTTAGAGTTTAGATATAAGGCGGGGGAAACGCCATAAGTATTGCTCGCATAGTAGTGACTCAAAGACCCGTAACTATACACAGAGAACACACGGTACGAATCACTAGCGTAGGGAGTTAAAGTCCAATGACGATTACTACCATTATATAACCAGTCATTATTATAACATTCACTTACACTTGAACTATCCCAATTATATAAAACTGTATTTAGACATGTTTCTCGATTGGTTGTACTTCCACCACTTGTGGCATATCCATAATCACTTGGATACATTAAACCTATTTTGCCAGTCCATTTTGTTGGTCGTCCGCTATATTCTGTTGTTCCTCTTTCTCGTTCATAAAACATACTTGCTGTTACATCATTATATGTACTACTTCCTCCTAAATTCCATACAGCATCACTTATCATTGTCTTTGCTTCTTCTGTTAGTCCATTAGTGCTGAAGTCACAAGACGTTGTTGCTCCACTTTGTCCACTTGGACAATTTCCACTTGTTCTATTCCAATATGGACCGTTATTTAAAACCTCTTTTAAGGTACTATCTGTCCAATCATTACTCCCATTTGATGAAGTAGATGAACCTGTGCCACTTGGCTTATTATCCCAACTATAATTACCTATTGGTTCATCTCTAATAAGTTTTATTCTGGTTTCTTTGGTTCCACTACCATTATCAATATTATTAAATACTCCTATGATTCGCCATAATTCATTATTAAATGTTACATAATTATTTGGATTAGCTCCGATGTATCTTAAGTTTTCGTCAACTGTATTATCGTTTACAATTTCATCATTTGTCGTTGCTAAAGAAGCAATATATTCAGTTGCTATTGGTGGAACATAACATTCCCCTAATTCGCCAATGATGCTACTATTAAATGTTTTACCAATGTCTGCTGTTTGATCTTCGTCTGTTTCTTTGTAAGTGATAGTTAGGGTATATGTTTTTGTTTCATTAGCCTCAATACTTGTTCCATCCACTAATAATGTGGTTCCTACATTTGTTTTTGGATATGTTTTTTCAGTTACTAAAACGTTGGTATCTTCATCTTTTAAAGAATAGACTAAATCTTGTTGGTTTACAAACTCATTAGTTGTGTTATTCCATAATAAATCAAAACATACTTTGATGTCATTTGGGTTTTGAACAATAAAGGTGATTGTGACACTATCACCGGGAATCATGGTTGTATTAGAAATATTTTCACCATTGGTAATAATTAAGTCACTTAATTCTTCGGTATTGGTAGTAGA
>CALVLG010000091.1 GCA_944336815.1 uncultured Bacilli bacterium
GATAAGCTATCAATCTTTTTTTGAGCTTCATCTATTCTTGATAATCTTTCTAAAACGTTAGCAAATGTTTTATTTGATTTTTCAAAATTTTCATCTAAACGCATATTTACTTTTTCATTAATAGCAATCATTCTTTGTTCGATACGATCATTTAAGGCTTCAAAATCTTTTTTTAAATTATTAGAAAATTCGTATTTAAAGTCCCCTATTTCTTTAGTTAAGCCATTTTGAAAAGTTCCTAATTTTTCGGTTACGGCTAAATCGTTATTTGTATTTTTATTTACTTTAACAATTAAGATAATGACGGCAATAATAAGTATAATTAATAAGCCGACAATAAGATATTCCATATTATTCACATCCTCAAAAACATTATACCTGTTTTTAAGTTTTTTTTCATTAAGAAAAGATTAGATTTTGTAAACCTAATCTTCATTTGACAACTTGCGTAACATTATAACCAAAATACTCTAACATACTTACTACTCTTTGACTATGTAACCCTTGTGAACAAATAAAAAAATAAGGAGTGTCTTTTTTTAAATATTGATCATAATATAGCATGAACTTTTGATAAGGAAAATTGATAGCATCAGGATGATGCTCTAGCAAAAATGTTTGCGGACTAGATAGGTCATAAAGGGTTCCCATAGTTTTACTGTATTCGTTTACTTTTATTCTCTTCATTCTCACCACCTATTTTAGGGTATGCACTTTTTTTCTTTTCGCATATAATATATGACTAGTTTTTAAGAAAAAAAGCTATCAATTTTAGATAGCTCATTTATTCATCGTCGCCAAAGAAATCATCAAAGAATTCATCGTCAGTTATTTCATTATCATCCATAACAATGGAATCGGCATCAACATTAATTTTTGGTTTTTCTTCTTTTGGTGGTGTTTCTAATTTTGGTAATTCAAGATTATTTTTTTCAGCTAATTTAGCTTTTTCTTTAGCTTCTTCTTCATCTAGTTCTTGTAATTTTTTATCAATGTCCGCGATCATTTTATCGATTTCATCATTGCTTAAGCTAGATATTGGTTTATTTATGGCCGACATTGAATTGTTGTTTTCCATAAATCCGCCTCCCATAAAAGGATTAGGCATACTAGATGGCATGAAAGGATTAAAGCCGCCGATATTAGGCATGCCATTTTGAGCATTTTCAGCCATTTGTTTTCGCTTTTCTTCGGAAACATACGTTTTTAAATCAAAGGTATGTACAGGACGTGGTTCGCGATGAGGAAAAGGCATTTCTTTTCTTTCAATTCCCCAGTTAATTTTAAAATCTGGTTCATATTGTGTTTTAAAAGGACTCATTCTAATTCGCATGATAATTGCTTGGAATAATTTCATTTTTTGTAAATCAGTAACTGTTACCAATGGAGTTGAAGCAGTTTTATCTTTTTCTTTACTTTTTACTTCACCGCACATTTTACTAATTTCTTCTAAAGCGGCCATTTCCGTACTAATTAAGTAAACAGTATTACCACAGTTACCACGTAATGTCGCGGCAACTTCTTTACCATACACATCATTTAATTGCGCAAAGTTTTGAATAATGAACGCAAAACGGATATTACGGCTTCGGGCAGCCGAAACCATTGCATCAACATCGGAAAGTGGCGGCATGTTAGCAAACTCATCTAAAATAAAGTTTGTACGATAAGTTAGTTTGCCACCTTTAGCTTGCGCTACTTCAACTAGTGTTTCATAACATTGTTTTAAGAAAACAGTAAGTAAACTATGGTAGGTTGTTTTTTCATCATGAATTATTAAGAAAACAGCCGTCTTTTTATCGCCAATGCTACGCATATCAAAGTCACTGTATGAAAGCATTTCGGATAGTTTTTCACGAGAAGCAAAGATGCGAATTTTTTGTCTGAAGGTAGATAAAATGCCACCTTTGGTTTCGCTTGGCGCATTAAAAGTTGTTGAACCAAAAATATATTCTGGCGAAGATTCCCCTTTTAAGCCAAAGTATTCTTGGACATAAGTTTTAGCACCTAGTCTTTCTTCACCAACAGTACTCATTAAGTTAATTGAATTTAGGTTTATTTCATCTTCTTTGCCATCACGGAATAAACCAATAGCTAGAGCGGAAAAATAGTCTGCCCCTGATTTTTCCCAGAAGGCTGAATCTTTGTTTTTAGGATCAACTAAAATATTGTTAGCTATATCTTCTAATAATTCGGTAGCCTTATCCATGTTGCCGTTTTTAAAATAGTAATAGGGCATTGTTAAAGGATTCCATGAATTTCCTTCTTCTGGATCACGGAAATTTAAAACAACAATATTATATCCTTGTTCTTTTAAATAATCACCACAGTATTTATATAGTTCACCTTTAGGGTCATTGATAATCATACTCTCGCCTTTTTTAGCTAAAAGGTTTACCATTGGTTTTACAATACATTCGGTTTTACCGGAACCAGTTGAACCAATAATCATAGTATGGTATTCACTGTTATCAACCCAAATATCTGTCCCATTGTTAATTAAAGGAACACCCGCTCCATCAACATGTTGGGCAATCGCTTTAACATGAACAACATCTTTGGCTTCTTTTATTTCTTTTTCTTTAGCCCATCTTGAATATCCTTTTTCTTCTTTTTCCCCAATCGTCAATATTTTTTTAGCGCTTTTATCACGATCAAAAATATAAGATGAAACGCTAGAAAAAATGATAACCAAAGCTATTACAAACATGAAGATTGTTAAAATTAAATAATCGCCTGTAAAAGCTGGCAAAGGATTTAAACCATAAAATGAGCCATCATTTGCAAATGACGAGAAATTTAAGACTGCAATGGCACATAAATATAGTAAAAAGATACAAAAGATAATAAATATTATAAAGTCTTTAGATGACACTCTAAATTTCATATAGTAACCTCCATCAAACTACATTTTATTATACA
>CALVLG010000092.1 GCA_944336815.1 uncultured Bacilli bacterium
AATAGTAAAAATATAACTAATACGCAAATGGAACAATTAGGGTTAGTTAATCCTAAAAATGGAACGTATACCGATGTTTTTTTTAATCGTATTTTGTTTCCAATTCATGATCCTTTGGGCCATGTCGTGGCTTTTACAGGGCGGGTATATCAAAGTGATGGGACACCTAAATACTTAAATAGCCGGGAGACAATTATTTTTAAAAAAGGACATATATTATTTAATTATCATCGGGCTAAAGATTATATTAGGTTAGAAAAAAAAGCAATTTTAGTTGAAGGTAATATGGATGCCGTTAGAATGGATGTTAGTGGTTTTAAAAATACGGTTGCTTTAATGGGGACGAGCCTAACTAATGAACAAATTGAATTAATTAAAAAACTCCATGTGCCAGTTATTTTAATGTTTGATAATGATGAGGCGGGAGCTTTAGCTACACATACTAATGGGCAACTATTAATGGATGCTGGCGTTAATGTCCAAGTTGTTAGATTAAGTAATCAAAAAGATCCCGATGAGTACATTTTACATAATGGGGTTGAAAAAATGGCCGCGGTTTTAAAACAACCATTGTCTTTTATGGAATTTGTATATGAAGATTTAAAAAGAGGCTATAACTTAAATGACAGTGGTGAGTTAGCTAAATATGTGCGAAATGTTTTAAATAGTTTGGCTAAGCAAGATGCAATTATGACGGATCTTATTTTGCATAAATTAGAAGATGAATTTCATCTGTCTTATGAAGTTTTAAAAAACGAAATAAATGTTAAAGAAAAAGATCCTCATCTTATCAATAAAGAGGTTGGACCTAAAAAAAGGCGGACACGTTATGAAATAAGTGCGGAAAATATATTGTATTATATGATGAATGATTTAAAGTATGTTAAAATGTATCAAGCTAAATTAGGTTTTTTTAAAGAAGATGTATATCGGCGAATTGCTAATGAAATTATTTATTATACTTCTGAGCATAACGATATTGTAATTAGTGATTTTCTAATATATGCTGAGTTAAGTCCTTTAAAAGATGATATATATAAAATTCTTTCCCGTATAAAAGAAAGAGATATTACCGATACTAGTTTTAATGAATATGTGGCAAATATTAAAGAAATTAAATGGGAAGAAGAAGTGAAAGAAAAGAAAATGTTATTAAAACAAACAATTGATGTTAATGAGAAAGAAAAAATTGGTCAAAAGATAGTAGAACTTATGAAAAAAATTCAAGAAATAAAGAAAGAGAGAAGTGTGAAAGTAAATGACTAAGTTTGAGATGAAAAAAAATGAACTATTAAAGAAAGGGCAAGAAGATGGTTATATCTTAATTAGTGAGGTAGTTGAGATAGCTAAAGAATGTAAAGTAAGTGAAGAAGAAGTAAAAAAATTACAAGAAGAAATTTTAGAATTAGGAATTGAACTAGCTGATAGAATACCAGAAAAGAAAAATGCAAAAGTAAAAAAAGTTAAAGAAATTAAATCTTTTGAAGAGCGAAAAGAAGAGTTGTTAGCTAAAGGTAAGAAAGAACATAAAATTACTTATGAAGAAATTGCTTTAGCTTTAAAAGGGTTAGAAGTAGATAATGATTCTTTAGATGATTTATATAATGCTTTAATTGAAAATAAAATTACGATTGTTGGTGAAGATGATGAAACCGATAATAATGATAAAGATGACATTATTTTAAATGATGCTGAAATAACGAAAGACGTTAATATTAATGATCCAGTAAGAATGTATTTAAAAGAAATTGGGCGAATTAGTTTGCTTACACCAGAAGAAGAAATGGAATTGTCTATTAAAGTGGCTAATGGCGATGAAGAGGCTAAAAATAGATTAGCGGAATCTAACTTGCGTTTAGTTGTTTCAATCGCGAAAAGATATGTTGGTAGAGGGTTACTTTTCTTAGACTTAATTCAAGAAGGTAATATTGGCTTAATGAAAGCCGTTGATAAATTTGATTATGATAAAGGGTATAAATTTTCTACTTATGCTACTTGGTGGATTAGACAAGCAATTACAAGAGCTTTAGCTGATCAAGCAAGAACGATTCGAGTTCCAGTTCACATGGTTGAAACGATTAATAAAATGGCTCGTATTCAAAGACAACTTACACTTGAATTAAATCGAGAACCAAGTGAAGAAGAAATTGCTAAGAAAATGGGCATAAGTGTGGAAAAGGTTCGTGATGTAATAAAAATTAGCCAAGATCCTGTTTCGCTTGAAACACCAATTGGGGAAGAGGATGATTCTCATTTGGGTGATTTTGTTAAAGATATTAATACGATGACACCAGAAGAATATGCAACAAATGAAATATTAAAAGAAGAAATTAAAGCGGTTTTAGAAACATTACAAGAAAGAGAACAAGAAGTATTAGAGCTTCGTTTTGGGTTAATAGATGGAACTAGTCATACCTTAGAAGAGGTTGGAAAACGTTTTAATGTAACAAGAGAAAGAATTAGACAAATTGAAGCGAAAGCCCTAAGAAAACTTCGTCATCCTTCAAGAGCAAAAAGATTAAAGGATTTTTTAACTGATTAATGAATAATAAAAGATTATTAGCAATCGCGGCTTTTTTAGATAAAGATGATGCTTTTATAGATATTGGGACAGATCATGCTTATATTCCTATTTATATGGCTAATTTAGGTGCCAAAAAGATATTGGCTACGGATATTCATGAAAAGGCCATTATCGGGGCTAAAAAGAATATTTTGGCACGAAATTTGGATAAGGTCATCGAAACAAAAGTTACGGATGGTTTAGAAAACATTGATACTTCTTGTTATAACACTTTATTAATAGCGGGCATGGGAACAAGGACAATTAAGCATATTTTAAAAGATAT
>CALVLG010000093.1 GCA_944336815.1 uncultured Bacilli bacterium
AAAACAAAAGCAATTAATAAAACACATGCAATTGTAAATACAGCTATCCCTATTTTCTTGGGGTTTCTTTGTTTAAATTTTTCTAATTTCATATAAAAAAATCACCTATTCTCTTATAGATGATTTTATCATATACCCCCCCCCGATTGTCAATTACTTTTGGGGAGTTTATATTTTTTTAAAACAATAAATTTGCTTAAGCTCTACTAGAATATTTTCCATCACTAGTCGAAATGATAATTTTTTCGCCTTGATTAATAAACATTGGCACTTTTACTGTATAACCTGTTTCGATTTTAGCGTCTTTCATAGCATTATTGGTAGTGTTACCTTTTACTGCTGGCTCTGTTTCTGTAACTTCAAATTCGATTTTTTCAGGTAAAGATACACCTAATAATTCGCCTTCATAATAATCTAATTGAATTTCTAGTCCTTCTTTTAAGAATTTCTTTTCGTTTTCTAATTTTGAACCAGGAACTTCAATTTGATCATAAGTTTCAGTATTCATAAAAACAAAGTTATCGCCATTAGCATATAAAAATTGCATTGGCATGTGATCAATGTGTGCTCTTTCAATTTTAATATTAGTATTATATGAATTTTCAACAACAGCACCTGTTCTTAAATTTTTCGTTTTCATTCTAACAAATGCACTACCTTTACCAGGTTTAACATGTTGAAATTCAACAATTTGGCAAAGATTACCATCTAAAATAATCGTCATGCCATTTTTAATATCATTAATATTAATATTCATAATGGTCCTCCTTTATTATTTTCCTAGTTTAGTTTCTTTAAATACTGTATTTTGGCGACAATTTGGACAATATTTTTTCATTTCTAATTTATCTGGAGTGTTTCGCTTATTTTTACTAGTTGGGCGAATTAATTTGCCACAGCGAGAACACTTTAAGCCAACAAATTGTCTATTTTCATTTTTAGCCATAGGTTAAACCTCCTCACTTCAAAACTATATGTATTTTAGCATACTTCCTAAAGAAGAGCAAGATTATTTTGTCAAGGTTTTTATGATGATATTAGTAGAGTTTTGGACGATTAAATCGTCAGTTAAATTTGATTTTTTTAAGTCTCTTAGAGCATTAGGATCAGCCATTTCGTTAAAAAGTTCATCCATTATTTGAAAACTTGAGTTTGGGTTTGTTTGAGATAGTAAATACAGGGAATGCCCTAACATTTGCGCAAAAACAGCATTTTTAGTCTGTAACTGAAGGTGTTTTTCTTTACAACATTTAGCTAGTGAGACTCGTGATAAAAAAGCATAAACGTAGCTATGAGTTACTTTAGCTAGTTCGGTTTCAGCGATTGGACTATCTTTTAAATAATCAAAAAGCATAAAATTTAGGGCTGTCGCGAAAATTTCTAATAAATTTTCATAATTAATCGTTAAATTTGGTGCTAGAAGGCCTGATAAAATGGTTTGGACTAAACACCAATTATAACGCCAATAATCTAATAAAGTGTTAGTTTGTTTTAAAGCAAAACTTGGTAAAGAACTATAATAATCATAATAAATTTTAGTTTTTTGACCGTATAATTTTGATAAAACAAATGCCATATTAGGATAACAACAATTCGTAACTAAATAGGTGCTTATCTGGCTTTTTGGCAAAGACGAATAAAATTCTTTTAAAATTTCCAAAAATTGTTCTTCGTTAAATTCATGACTTTTTAAATGAGGTGGAAACCAAACAAAAGAAGAAGTATGTGGCAAGAGATTAAAAAAAGATGGATCTTTGATAGATTTTAACTGGTTTTGCTCGTGAATATTATTTATTTGCTCATTAAGTTCTTCTTGTTTTTTTAAAATTAAATGTCGTTTGAAATCAGCAAAAACATCACCTTTTAAATAGGCTTGTTCATATTTCAAAGTTAAAAGTAAATTTTTTAAATATAAAAGGGAAAGAGCTTGTTTATCATCATCTTGCTTATAAAAGGCTCTTTCTTCTTTGTATCTGTTTTTTAAATATTTAATTTCTTCTTCTCTCATTAAAGGCAGCTCCTTTTTTAGTTATTATAAAAGATGGCATTATAATTGTCAAAATAAACTTAATTGGCTTGTTTCAGGCATCCCTTCAAAAATACCCATCGCCCGCATTTTATCAACGGTTGTTTGGTTTACTTTACCCCTATTTTGAAAATCTTCAATACTATAAAATGACTTTTCTTTTCTTTCTTCAATAATTTTAGAAGCAACAGAATCACCTAGGCCATCAAGACTACGAAATGGCATGATTAAACTATTATCACTTTCATCCATGATGAAATTAACACCATCACTTTTTTCAATATCAATCATTTTAAATTTGAAACCTCTAGCAGTTGCTTCTAAAGCAAGTTTTAAAGTTTCTAATAGTGATGCTTCTTTATTTGTGGCATCATAGCCTTTGCTTTGAATTTCAAGCATTTTATTTTTGATGGCATCATACCCTTTAACCATCACGTCAATGTCAAAATCTTGAAAACGGGTTGAAAAATAACTAGCATAGTAAACTAAAGGTTTATGAACTTTATACCAAGCAATACGAAAAGCACTGGTAACATAAGCAGCAGCATGTGCTTTTGGAAACATGTATTTTATTTTTTGGCACGATTTAATATACCACTCTGGAATGTTATATTTTCTTAGTTCTTCAGCATATTCATTCCATTGGGCTGGATCTTTGCTTGCTTTTCCTTTTCGAACGAATTCCATAATTTTGAAGGCTTTACTTGATGGAACGCCTCTTTTCATTAATTCAACCATAATATCATCACGACAACCAATAACTTCTTTAAATG
>CALVLG010000094.1 GCA_944336815.1 uncultured Bacilli bacterium
GCATCTTCCCTAATTTCTTCACTAGTTGCCATTTTATAACCATAAGCATCTTGCTGATATTCAACATAACCATTTTGCCCTTTTAATTCATCATTAAAATAAGACTCAATTCCCATTTCCCCAACGATTTCACCCTCGTCGTTTCCGCGCGCATAGCCAATAATATAAGAAGCCCATGAAGAATTAATATATTGTCTTTGTTTTGGTAATTCAACAAATTCAATTCCCGGCAAATCCATTTCTAAAATAGCTTGTCGTTCATCTTCCGAAACTTTCCCATAATTACCTAATTCAACTTGATATAAATCTTGCGCAAAATACCCTTTTAAAGTAGCAATACAACCATCTTGATTAGCCGCACTAGCAAGAACACTACAAAGTTTGGTCGCCGTTGCCTCTTTATCCACCACATGTTTTGGTTTATCTGGGTCAGTTGTTCTTTTAGAAGATAATATAGCAATTACTTTATATGAATTAGCGTTCTTTGCTAGTGGCGTTCCATAAACATCATAAATAACGCCACGACTAGCATAAAGAGTTTCTTTGGTTGTATTCCGGTTATTTGCAAACTCCGTTAAATTTATCCCATCCACATTCGTACTTAAAACAACATAACTAAGTTTAGCAATAACAGCACAGAAAAAAAGACCAACAACCAGCATTGTTAGTTTTATGTTTAAATGTATTTTCGGAATTTTTCTGGCGATCTTTTTCTTCATTTAGACTCCTATTCAACATTTTTAATATTATCATTATTATACGTCAAACCTTGACTTGTTGCAACCTCTTGAATTTTATCAAGACTAGCCAATTCATCTACTTGCATGCTTAAAGACTCATTTATTCCTTCTTGGGTTTCAATTTTAGCCCGCATTTGTTCTAAAGAAATACTACTTTCTGATAAAACTGCTTTAGTATATACAGTTGCGATCGGAAAAGCCATCAAAGCCAGTATAATCATGATGTATAAAAATCTTTCCCCTTTTAATATAACACTTTTTTTATGAGTCTTTCGCATCTTTTATATCCTTTCTATAATTCGTAATTTAGCACTTTTACTACGACTATTTTCTTCTAGTTCTTTTGAACTAGGTAAAATAGGTTTTTTATTAATAATCTTTACCCTTGGTTGATATTCTAAAGGTATCGTTGGTAAGCCTTTGACCAAAGGATCAACTTCACTTTCTTTTTTAAATATCTGTTTGACAATTCGATCTTCTAATGAATGAAAAGTAATAACAACTAATCTACCTTTCGGTTTTAATAAAGAAATTGCTTCTGGTAAAACCGTTTCCAAATCTTTTAGCTCATCATTAACTTCAATCCGAATTGCTTGAAAAATATTTCTTTCTGGGTGAGTATCATAAAAATATTTACTTCCTACTGCTGCTTTAATGACATCTCGCAAGGCAAAAGTTGTTTCAAAAGGTTTTTGGTTTCTTTCTTCCACAATCTTTTTAGCAATCAAAGAGCTTTTCTTTTCTTCACCATAACGATAAAACAAATCACGAAGTTCTTCATAAGAATAATTATTTACAACTTCTTTGGCCGTTTTAGCTTGTCTTTTATCCATTCGCATATCAAGTACTTCATCCCGCATAAAACTAAAGCCTCTATCTTCATCTAATTGCGGGGAAGAAACTCCCAAATCAAACAATATTCCGTCAACCTTATCTATTCCTCTTTGCTTTAATTCTTCTTTCATGTGAACAAAATCTTCATGAATAAGAGTAAAAGATGATGAGATTTTTTTTAATACCTCCTGGGAATATAAAATTGCATCTTTATCTCGATCGAAGGCGAATAAGTGTCCCCTTTTTATTCTTTGTAAAATCTCTTTAGCATCTCCAGCATAACCCAAAGTTGCATCTACATATAATCCATCTTCATGGATATTCAAGCCTAAAATAGCTTCATTTTTCAAAACGGAATAATGTTTCATTCGGAAACACTCCCAAACAAATTTTCAGCGATGTCACTTAACTTCTCTTCGTTGTCATTCATAAATTCTTCCCAAGCTGACTCATCCCATATTTCAATTCGATCATTCGCGCCGATTATCACACAATCTTTGGTTAAACCGGCGTGAACAATCAATGGGGAGGCTATACAAGTTCTTCCTTGACGGTCAAACTCGCATTCAGTGGCACCTGAGAAAAAACTGCGGATAAAAGTTCGAGCATCTTTTTTGGTAAAAGGTAGCGTATTTAATTTACTAACTAGGTTCTCCCAGTCTTTACGAGCATAAATATAAAGGCATTTTTCAATTCCTCTCGTAACGATAAAATCGCTCTTTAAAATATCCCGAAATTTAGTGGGAATAACAATTCTTCCTTTATCATCAATGGTATGATGATATTCACCCATGAACATAAGTATTCCCCCACTTTCTTCCACAGCCTACCACTGTCTACCATTATATTACACAAAAGTTCTTTAAAAGTAAAGGTAAACCCAAAAAGAAAGCCAAAAAAAAGCAACTTGACTGTCAAGTTGACATTTCTATTTAATTTCTTTTTTGATATGTAGTATGTAAATATCGATGAGCTATTTCACTATTAGGTTCAATTAAAAAATCACGATAAATTTTTTGGATATCTTTGTTTTCATAACTCGCATGAATTGGATCTTCTTTATCTTTCTTATAAAGACCAGCGATTCTCTTTTCTTTGACTATATGTTCCATTTCTTCATTGTATTTTGGCTGACCACCACCACCGATACAACCACCTTGGCAATTCATGATTTCAAT
>CALVLG010000095.1 GCA_944336815.1 uncultured Bacilli bacterium
TTCATTTTCTACAATGTTTTCTATTTCTTTACCTATCTTTTCGATTACTCCTACAACTAAGGCATTTCCCATCATAAAATATCTTTTTCTATCACTCATTCCGGTATCAGTCCAATCATCAGGGAAACCATTAATTCGTTCGCATTCTTTAGGTGTTAATAAACGCAATTTTTTAGTTTGATAATCTTCGATAACATGGGTAGTTCTACTGACACCACTTTCACTAGTGAGCATAGTTCTTGCAGGTGCATCTAAATTATCTGGAAAAGGCATTGATCCTTCAGAATAATAATATGGTTCCCCATTGGGTTTAATTCTTGGAATTTTTTTACTTCCTTTTAAAAACTCAAACTTTTTAATTTGTTCATTATTTAAAAAGTATTTTTTATCAACAAAACCCGTTTCTCTAATTTTCTTTAAAGGATAAATTTTATCACAGTCAGATTTAACTTTAACGGTATATATACCGCCATCTTTCAAAACACCAGCATTATAAAATTGACATTTAAACATATTGCTTACTTCAACTAAATCTTTATATTCAGAAATATCAGCTTTATTAATTGCGAGGTATTCAGATTGGATTGGAAATTCTCTAGCAAATATACCTTTATCAAAAACAATATCTCTATCATCAATATTGTGCATCTCTTTATAATAATTAGTAGATTTATGATATGCAAAAATATAAGTTCTTCTTCTTTTCTGAGGAAGTCCATATTCTCCGGCATTAATAACTCTCCATTGAACGTCATATCCGTTTTCATATAAACTTCTAAGCATCATTCCAAAATCCCTACCACGTTGTTTAGCTGGAGAGAGTAGAAGCCTATCGACGTTTTCGAGCAAAACAAATGGTGGTTTTTTAATCGACAGAGTTTCTTCTATTGCCCACCATAAAACACCTTTTTTTCCTTCGATACCTTTACTGTTTGAAAGAGTTTGAGCAACTGAATAATCTTGACATGGAAACCCTCCAACCAATAAAGTATGGTCAGGAATATCATGCTTATCTACTTCAAATATATCTACGTTAGAAACATCGCCACCAAATCTTTTTTTATAACATTCATATGCTTCTTGACTTTTGGTTGCCGGTTCCCATTGATTTGCCCACAAAAATTTCCAATTACCATTCTCAATAACTTTTTCATTTTTGAGTTCAACATGATTTAATCCACATCTAAATCCGCCAACTCCGGCAAACAATTCTATAGCAGTTTTTTTCATATATAATGGCCTCCTTTATTGTTATATTATCGTAATTATATTATAATAAAAATAAATAAAAAGATCAACTGTTACTAACTATATTATAAATGTTTTCAAATAATAGATCAACCTCTATACAATAAATATTTTAAAATAAAATTAATAAAAAAACAAGATCAAAAGGAGAAAAATATGAAAAAAGGCAGAAGATATAATAGACAAGAAATTGAAATAATTTCAAAATCAGCAATTGGCAAATCATTGAACGACACTTTAAATTCAGAACTTATCACCATCAAAGATAAAGAAGCCAACAAAGGTGGATTAGGGCAATTGATAGAAAAATATTTGTTTGGCATGGATAATAATAGTGACTCAGAACCTGATTTTATGCCAGCTGGCATAGAATTAAAAGTTACACCATATAAACAAATAAAGGGTGGAAAATTATCGGCAAAAGAAAGGCTAGTATTAAATATTATTGACTTTGAAACGGAATACAAAAATGAGTTTAAAAGTAGTCATTTTTGGTACAAAAATAGCAAAATAGAACTCCTATGGTATTTATGGGAGCCAAACAAAGACAAAAAAGATTATGTAATAACTCATGAAAAATTATTTGAGTTAGCTAAGAGCGAAGATTTAAATCAAATAGAAAAAGATTGGAACACAATAATAAATAAAATTAGACAAGGTAAAGCTCATGAAATATCCGAAGCCGATACAATGTATCTCGGTGCATGTCCAAAAGGAGCAAACTCTAAATCATTGCGCACGCAGCCTTTTAGTTCTATTAAGGCCATGCAAAGAGCATTTTGTTTTAAAACATCTTATATGACTCAACTTGTTAGAAAATATATTGGAGATTATAGTGATGTTGAAAGTATTCTGAAAAATTCAAAAGATTCATTTGATGAATTTATTAATAAAGTTATTAACAAGTATAAAGAAAAAACTCAAAAAGAGCTAATGAAAGAATTGAATGTAGAAACAAAAGCTAAAAATGTATTTAGTATAATTATTAGTAGAATGTTTAATGTAAAATCGAAATTAAAAGAAACAGAAGAATTTCAAAAAGCTAATATCATTCCAAAAACAATAAGAGTTGAAGAAAATGGTAACATAAAAGAATCTATGTCTTTTCCTTATTTTAGTTTTGAAAAAATCTTAAATACAGACTTTGAAAATTCTGATTTAAGAGAAGAATTAGAAACAACAAAATATATGTTTTTTATCTTTAAAAAAGAAAATAAAGAATATGTATTTAAAGGAATAAAACTGTGGAATATGCCAGAAAAAATTATAAACTCAATTGTTAAAGATATGTATAATAAAACAAGAAAAGTCATTGCTACAGGAAATATAGTAAATCATATTGATGAAAAAGGAAAAAGAGTCACTAATTTTCCGGGTATGCGTGATAATGGAGTCTGTCATGTAAGACCACATGGTCGAAATGCAAAAGATACAAGTCCGTTACCTGTAAAAGATAAATTAACAAATGCTACTGA
>CALVLG010000096.1 GCA_944336815.1 uncultured Bacilli bacterium
CTACCTATGACATTATTCCAACAATCATCGATGCCATTAGGCTTAATCCTGTAATTTCACTTGAGGAGTTGGCAGGTTTGACAGGGAAATCTAAAAGAACGATTCAAAGAATCATAAAGAATAGCGATCAAATAAAAAGAATTGGCCCTAACAAAGGCGGGCATTGGAAAATTATTGACAAAGAATCTCATTAACGCCGTTGTCTTATTTTTTAACTAAAGAGGTTGTTTATGAAGAAGATAGATGAAAAATATTTTATTAATCCAAAAGGTGACGTTAATAAAACAAGAATTGAAGATTCTTTAGAAGAAGATGAAAAGATTTTATGGCAAGGGAAGCCATTAAGAAAATCATTCTTACTTAATTCTTTTATTAAGCTTTTACCTTTTGCTATTATTTGGCTTGGTATAGATGTCTTTTTCATTGTAATGCTATGTAGCTTTACTAGTGAAATTCCAACTCCATTAATTATCTTTCTATGTTTCTTTTTCTTGATTCATTTATTGCCAGTTTGGATTTGGATATACAATGTGATTTCTGCTAGTAAAAGACAAAAGATAGAAGAATACGCTTTTACTAATAAACGTATTTTAGTTAAACAAGGCTTTATTGGAAGCACAATAATTAGCGTATTTTATTCTTCAATCGATAGTGTAAATTTAAAAGTTGGTATCATTGAGAAAATTTGTCATGTAGGCGATATTTATATCGTTTCTAAAAATCAAAAGATTGTTTTAGAAGATATTAATGATCCTCTTTTTATAACACAGAAACTACAAGCAATTGCTAATGATATCAAAACAGATATTTATTATCCTAACTCTTTAAGACCTAAAGAAAATGAGGGATATAACACAGAATATAAAGATAGTAGTTCAATCAAGAAATAGATATTAAAAATAAATATAATTATTTAAGTCTCTTAGAAAAAGAAGATCTCTTTTTCATTTGCTTGTTTTGCCTTTATAACTTTGTAAGCGGTAAATCTACTTATTACATTATAAAAAAATAGTTTCATATTAGATTTACAAATTTATTTATGTTTAATTAGAAGATTAATTAAGATGAATTAGCAAAGCTTTTATTCTATGATATTTGTAATTAATAATAATTATTTCGTTTATGGTTGATATTGGTAAAACTATTTCTAAAGCTATTAAAGAAAGAAAATGGTTAAAAATAAGATACAAAAATAAGGACGAGAGAGAAACCTATTATTGGATTTACATCAAAGATATAAATCCAAAAAATAAAACTTTAGAGGTTGATATTTTTAATGAGGCCAAATCTTATGATGTAAAATCACATATTTATATTTATTTTGACTCGATAATTAGTGCTGAATTATTAGATTTAACATGTGGAGAAGATAATAGTAGACTCATTAATAAAATTGAAAACAACTTAAAAGCTTTTTCTTTTTTAAAGTATGATTCTTTTTCAACTAATCTTTTAAATTATTTGAAAGACTGTAATGAAAATGATGTTGATCCAGCTATAAAGAAAACGATAATGATTGAAGGAATTGATCTAAATCAATTATTAAACTTTAGAGCCTATAAACTAAATGAAGAACAAGAAAAAGAAGTACTATCTTTAATAAATGAATCTATATTTAATCAATATAATGAAGATTTATCTTTATGTTTATCAGTACTTTCAATAGATTCAGGCAATAATTCTTATATTGTTTGTTATTATGATGTCTTTCTTGACCCAAAAAGAAAATCTTTAAGGCTACACAATAAAATCAGATTAAATAATTCTTTTGTCTTAAAAGGAGCCAAGAAAACTTTATATGATTATCTTGATATAAGCATTTCTTCTTTTATGAATTTAGCTAATAAAAGTGTTTTAGAAGCAGCGGAATATTTAAGAGGAAACATAAGGAAAAACGAAAAAGTTTCAACTAGACCTTCTTTTTATGTTCAAATGAAAAAAGTTTCTTTACACTTAGATAGTCTTTTTGAAGGTATAGAAAGTGATTATAAAGAAAATAAACTTAAACCACCTTTAAAAGCTTTCTTTGGTTTATTAAGTGCTGCATCTTATGTAAGAAAAGTAGAACCATCAATTTGCCTTGTAAATTCTAGTGTAAACATTGATCAAATGAGAGTTATTTATAATGCATTAAAGTATCCTGTTACATATGTACAAGGTCCTCCGGGAACTGGAAAAACTAAAACAATAATCAATGTTATTTTCTCTTTATTATTAAACGATAAAACTTGCTTGATAACTTCATCTAATAATAAACCAGTTGATGGTATTGTTTCTAATCTTAGTTTTTACTATCAAGATAAAAAGTATAAATTACCTTTTTTAAGACTTGGTAATATGGAAGATACGGCAAAAGCTGTTGTCAAAATCAGGTCAATTTTTGATAAAATATCTGCAAATCCTGATTATTTTGAAAAAATTGATATTAAACCAATCATTAATGAATACGCGAAAAATAGTAAAGAAAAGAATTTAAAACTTTTAGAAAAGATTAAACAACATGAGCGAAAAATAGAGCTTGAAGAACTTTGTGAAAATGTTAATCGTTTGTTGATTGAAATGGATCAAGATAATTTTTCCTTTAAAAAATTGATGAATGAAGAAAAAGCGTATAAAGCTGAAATGAATGGTCTAAAAGAAATGACTAATGATGAAATAGTCAAGCTTTTTGAACCAATATGTTCCTCAAAAAAAAAAAAAAAATTCTTTTAC
>CALVLG010000097.1 GCA_944336815.1 uncultured Bacilli bacterium
TTTCCTATTTTTATTAAAGATCAAGAAACCAAAGAACTTACTATTTTTAAGCAAAAAAGTTAAATAAAGTCGAAAGTCAATTTAGTTTGAAAATTGACCTTTAAAAAAAATATTAAAGAATGCTGAAGTCAATCTAAATGAGAAAATTTACTAATAAGCAAATGTGTTAATTTTTAAATCAACAGGTGTTGTTTTCAGTAATTCTGGTTTTTATTTGTCAAAATTTTTGCTATGACAAATATGACAATTGCTGAAGAAAGAAGATTTTTCAAAATATTTGCAAATCTAATATTTTTTAATTTTATTAAAAATTTTTTGAAATAAAAATTAACTTATCCAATTTTAAAAACTACGTTTTTTACTTTTTTATTTTTTTGTCGTGTTGCTATCATTTCTATGAACAAATAAAAAATTTTTATTTCTAATTAAACAAATTAAAGAGCTTGACTTTTACACTTAAAAATGAAAAAAAGCGATAACCATCGCTTTTTTCAGTATTCGAATTTAAAATTTTTGTAGCGAATTATTTAAATTTCTTTAGAATTTTTCCTCTAATTAATGATTTCGATAATGTTATTCCATAAGTTTTTCCTAAAGCGTCAGTAAGTTTTGTTCTAGTAAATGAAGGAACAAAAATCTCTTCTTCGACGTTTAATTTTGTAAGGTTCATGTCTCTTAAGGTGTCTAAAATTTTGTTTAAAGTAAGCCATTCATAATCAGGATCTTCATCATCTAATTTACCGATATCTTCAGTTTTTCCCATGGCTTTATACATATCTAAATGAAGCAATCTTAAAACATTTATTGCTAAGCAAACAATCTCTAAATGACCTTTAATGTGTTCTTCAGTGAACACAAAAAGTGGGTGAGCATTTAGATTAGTTTTCATTGTCCTAAACATGTATTCAATATTCCAACGATATTTATTTAGCGAGACAATTTTGCTAGGAGTCTCATCTAAATTCGTAGCAACACAATAATAGCCAAAAAACTCAGTTTCTTTTTCAATCTTATCTTCATTTAATGATAACTTTTGGCTCGTAATAACACCTGTTTCATTGTTGTAACGAATGTTTTTAACTAAGCGCTTAAAACAATGGGAAGTGTTCTTGTTAAATTCAGATGGATGCTCTATACATTCTTTAGCTTTATTTAAATCTTTGATGAAATAATAATTTTGCATGAGCTTATATTTTAGAGAAAACGAAACAATTAATGTCTGTTCAAAGTTTTTAACTTTCTTTTTCTTACTGTTATCTAATTCATCTTTTATGTCGATATTTTCCTTTATATTGACTACTTTATAAATGACAGTATTTAAATAAGTTTCAACAGCTTTACCTTGTGCTTTTTCATATAACTCACATAATTTTTCTGGAGTTAAATCTGTATCTTTACCATTTAATAATTTCCAATTTGAGTTGGATTTTACACGCTTTTTTATATGTTCTTTGAGTTTTGATAATGGTTGAGTACAGATAAATTTGCGATTTTCTTGAGAGTTAAAATATCTATTATCACCAGAATTTAAACCAGCATCAGTGCAAATTATTATGTTCTTTATTGAGAATTGTTTTTGCAATTTTTGTTCAACTGTTTTAAGAGTGTCTTGCTCATTTTTTGAACCGTTAAAAACAAGCATACCAACTAAAAAACCTTTGTCATCGATTAGAGCTCCAAGCTGAACTAAAGGAGCATAAATCCCTTCTTTACTCTTGGACATTCTTCTAAAATCATCACAATTATCAGTGTCAAAATAGAAGTTTGTGCAATCGTAATAATAAATTTTTGAATTAAGGTTTTTGTATTTTTTAAGTTCTTTATAAGTATAAGTGTTAATGATATCGGTGTTTTCGGCAAGGATACTTAATGATCTATAAACATGCTGCAAATCATAGTCTTTCTCCTTTCCATAAAGTTTTGGAGAATTATAAAAGCCCCTTTTGCTCCTAGGATCAATAATTTGAGAAATTATTAAATCGATAACAATACTTGAGAAATCATAGGTTATCTTTGTTTGAGCAGCAATAGTATCAAGGAAGTCCTTTAGTTTTAATTTATTGAGTAAAATTTGAGGATAAATATATCCAAAATTAAAACACATTTGTTCATCTAAATTTAAATCAAGCGAATCGTTGAGTTTGATATAACTCAGGGATGCGTCTTCTTCGCTTTCAGCTAGTTTAACTTGTTCTTTTAAATACTTGTCCAGCTCGTCACCTGGATATAACTTTAGGAGATTTTCTTTAAAACCCAATTTTTTAACAATAAAACTTTTTGGAATAGATTTCCCTTTTTTATTTGTTACTCTTTTTTTCTTACAAATATAGATTTGTGTGTTTTTTCCGCTTTTCTTTTGTTCGATATACATTGCAAAACCTCATTATTTTATACCTATATGATACTACAATTCGCTACATTTTGCAAAGAAAAACTTGACAAAAATTCCAAAAATAAAAAAATGCGATTTTTTCGATAAATATCGCATTTATATAGCAAAAATTATATTAAAATTTATGACTAAAAACCTATCGCAAGTGTAAAACTACCGTTAAAATCTCGCGATTTTAATGTTGATGTTGGCGTTGTTAATATAAATGTAAAAAATCAGAATGATAATTATATAAAAAAGCAACTTGAAGTTGATTTTGTATGTAATCTTGGCTATGAAAGATATTATATTCAATCCGCTCTTAACGT
>CALVLG010000098.1 GCA_944336815.1 uncultured Bacilli bacterium
AAATTCTTTATACAATTGATAATGTTTTAATAAAATCTTCTGTTAGCGGTACGATAACGAAAATTTTAAATATTTCCGGAAATAATTTTTTAGAAATTACTAATAATTATAAGGAAGAAGATTTTTATGAGGGAAAAAATGAGCTTACAAGAACAGGTTTATACGGAAATGTAAAAGAAAATTTTGCAAAAAATTCTTCGTTTTCAAATGATATGTTTGAAGGTAAAAAAATACTTGTTTTAAATGGAATAGAAGATGAACCATATGTTGCTTCAAGAACATTTTTACATATTTATGAAGCGGAAGCTCTTTTAGAAATGTTAGATTGTTTAGGTAATATTTTTCAAATTCCGGTTTTAAAAATATTTGTAAAAGAAACAGATCGGGAAAGTATTGAAGCCTTTTTAAAATATAATGGTATGTATGAAAATATTCAGTTAGAAATTTTACCTGATTATTATATGTTGGGCAATGAATTTGTCTTGCGTAAATATGCAAAATTAGGCGAAGAAACTGTTATTTTGCATACAGAAGATGTGTATGAAATGTATAATCAAAGTATTAGAATGAGAAGTAATGATGTTATTTTTTTAACAGTTACAGGTGATATGATTGAAAATCCCCAAGTGTTTAGGGTTAAAATTGGAACTAAATTTACGGAGTTGTTGCCATATATAAAACAAAAAAATGGTAAAAGTGCTATATATTTAAATGGTTTGTTAAAACGAGAAACTTGTGATATAAATACGCTTATTTTATCTAAAAAGACGAGAGCTGTTTTCTTTATGAAACCATTGAATTTAAAAAAGATGCCTTGTATTTCTTGTGGCAAATGTAATCTTGTTTGTCCGGTTGAAGAAAATCCTTACCGAGCTTTAAAAGATAAAAATTATAAGCCTAAAAATTGTATATCTTGTGGTCTTTGTGATTATATTTGTCCAAGTAATATATTAGTTAGTGAAAGTTGGAAGGAAAAGTAACTATGGAAGTAGGAATTCATTTTAGCGAAGATAAAAAGAAAATAAAAAAGCTATTTATAATTGTTTTGGTTTTGTTATTAGGCTATGGATATTATAAAAATGGTTTAGCGTATGTTTTTTTAGGTGATATTAGTTTTGGTCAAAGTTTAGAAGTCCTTGTTTTTCCTTTCTTGGGGATCCTTGTTAATATTATTAGTAATTTATTACATAAAAAAAAGATTGGGACCGATTTATGGGAAGGCCTTTTTCTTAGTTTATTAGTGCCGGTTTCTCTTCCGTGGTATCTATTTTTGGCTTTGTTATTAGGTTATTTTGGGCTTAAAAACATTCGGTTAAAAACAGTTATAGCAAAGTCCCTTCTTTTTAAATTAGTTATAAGTTTAATTATGGTGGTTTTAGGGCTAACTTATGAAAATAGTTTAGAAATGGGGTCTTCTTATTACTATGGGCCAATAGATCTTTTATTTGGGCGAAGTGTTGGTAATTTTGGGACTACAAATATTATTCTTCTTTTGTTTTTAGGGGCTGTTTTTTGGTTAGATTTTTATTATAAAAGAGAGATTCCCTTTTATGTATATGCGACATATTTTTTATGTGCCTTTGTTTATCAGTTTATCGATGAATCGTTTTTGCTATTGAACGCTTTATTAAATAGTCATGTTTTTGTTTGTGCCATCTTTTTTGCGCCTTTAAATAAATATTCTCCAGCTTTGGAAATAACATCCCACATTTATGCAATTTTTATTGGGGTTGTTATGTTTTTCTTTAGTGTTGTCTTTTCTTTTGTTGATGGACCTTATTATGCTGTTGCGATTGGGCAAGTTCTTTTCTTTATGATTGAAAAAATTAAATTTAGAAAAAAAAGCTAAGTAATAGTTTATGTCAAATTTGCGTAAAGTTTAATAAAAAATGGCGAATTTCGTCGTTTTTTTGGCTTAAAAAAAGGAAAAAAGGTTTTAAGCGGGAATATATATAATTAGGGAGGAGTGTTTATGCCAAGAGTTTCTACGGAAGAAATTGCGAAAATTAGACAACAAGCTGATATTGTTGAAATAATTGGTGATTATATTCCTCTTACCCAACGAGGAAAAAACTATTTTGGCATTTGTCCTTTTCACCAAGACCATTCGCCAAGTATGAGTGTTTCAAGAGAAAAACAACTTTTTAAATGTTTTTCGTGTGGGGCAGCAGGTAACGTTTTTAAATTTGTTAGTGATTATGAGAATATATCATATTATGAAGCGGTGGCTAAAGTAGCAAATAAAATCGGGGCTTCATTTCATTATCTTGATGTAGCGCCGAAAAAGGAAAAGTTTGCTAAAGAATATGAAATTATGAATTTAGCGATGCTTTTTTATCAAAATAATTTACAAACTGAGGCTGGTAAAGAAGCCATTACCTATTTAAAAGAGCGAGGGTTAGATGAAGAAACGATTAAAACGTTTGATTTAGGCTTATCGTTTACGAAAGATCAGCTACTAAAGTTTTTGAATAGTAAAAATATAACTAATACGCAAATGGAACAATTAGGGTTAGTTAATCCTAAAAATGGAACGTATACCGATGT
>CALVLG010000099.1 GCA_944336815.1 uncultured Bacilli bacterium
TCAAATAAAACATTTGCTAACGTTTTAGAAAGATTATCAAGAATAGATGAAGCTCAAAAAAAGATTGATAGCTTATCGACAGAAATTGTTTCTTTACAAAGTGTTTTAACTGATAAAAAAACGCGTGGTATTTATGGCGAGGTTAATTTAAACTACATTCTAACAAGTGTGTTTGGGGAAAAAAATAATCGTCTTTACGAAATTCAATATAAATTATCTAATGGTTTTATTGCAGATTCTGTTATTCATGCGCCCGAACCTTTAGGTAATGTTTGTATTGATTCAAAGTTTCCATTAGAAAATTATGAAAGAATGACTAATAAAAGTTTATCAAAAGAAGAAAGAGAAATGGCTACCAAAATGTTTAAAATGGACGTTAAAAAGCATCTTGAAGCCATTAGCAGTAAATATATTATCCCTGGTGAAACTTCTAATCAAGCTATTATGTTTTTACCAGCTGAAGCTATCTTTGCCGAATTAAATGCTTACCATCCTGATTTACTAAAAGAAGCTTATAACAAAAAAGTGTGGATTACCTCACCAACAACTTTAATGAGTACCTTAACAACGCTTTCCATGATAATCAAAAACATTGAAAGAGATAAATATGCTAAAGTAATTCAAAACGAATTAAGTAAATTATCAGTTGAATTCGCCCGTTATCGTGAACGGTGGGACAAATTAACGAGAAGCATTGATACTGTAAGTAAAGACGTCAAAGAAATCAATACTACTACCGAAAAAATCACTAAACAATTTGATTCTATTAATAAAGTTGATATTCCCGAAATAACTTATAAAGAACACGAAAAAACAAGCCTTTGAGCTTGTTTTTTAACGGAAATAAAATAAAACAAAGATTGATAAAAAGAAACAATAAATTGAAAACTTCCAAAGTTTACCATTTTGGACTAGCTTAGATAACCATTTATAAGAAAAATAGGTTACTATCCCAGCAGCAAGCATTCCTAAAGTATAAGGAAGAAGTAAAGTATCTAAATTACCTGAGTCAATTAAATCAAATACGCCAAGTCCCATTGAAGCTACACTGACAGGTAAATAAAGCATAAAAGTGTATTTTAAAGAAGCTTTTCTAGATAAGCTACATAATAAACAACCCACTAAAACTGTCCCACTTCGACTAATACCAGGAGTTAAAGCACACATTTGCATTAACCCAATTATAAGCGCATCTTTATAAGTAATATCATGATCTTCTTTTTTACCATTACTTTTTCTAACAATAAAAAGCATAATCGCCGTAATCATAAATGAGATTCCTAGTAACATCATATTACCAGACCAAGCATCTACCATATCTTTAAGTAGTAAGCCCGCGATGCCAACCGGAATACTACCTAAAATAATTAATAAACAATATTTAAAATCTTTTTGATATTGTTTTCTTTTTTCTTTTTTGAAAATATAGCCAAAAAAAGCTGTTAATAACTTAACTATATCTTGCCAAAAAATCAAAAAAATCGCGATGAAAGAGCCAAAATTAACGACAATTTCAAAATTAACATCATCTAACATATTAGTATTAAATAAATTTTTAGCCAAAACTAAATGCCCACTACTGGAAATAGGGAGAGGTTCTGTAAAACCTTGTAAAATTCCTAACAAAATATAAACTAAATATTTCAAAATAATCACCTTACAACATTATATACTAAAAAGATAAAATAAGAAATAGAATATTTATATGAAAAAAATGATTATTGGTATACTAGGAATTATCCTAACTAGTATCGGGTTACTTTTTTGTCTTCTTTACACCAATATTTTTGTTTTAGGGTATAGTTTTTTCGATTATGTTCATTTTATTATTAAGAGAGTACCATTTTATTTTTTATTAATGGGCCTAGTTTGTATGTGGTTGTATTTAAAAAGAAAGGACTAAAAAAATGCACTACTATTATGATGTTTTAATTAATATTGATGAAGAAACTTGGGAATTTTATGAATGGGATAAAGAAGATCAAATTATCCCTATAAAAAAAGTTCCCTTAATTCGTATATCCGAAAAAAATTTTTTAGATATTTTAAATTATCATGGTCAAATAACCCCAACTTTTCTTGAACCATACATTGAAAAAACAATATGTAAGAAATATTCTAAAAATATGAATCTGCTCTTAATTTCAACTACTAATCATAGTTTGATTATCGAGTTTTCAATAGACGGCAATATTCTTTCCCGTTCAAAACTTTTAATTGAAGATGAAAATGACATAAATGAACAAGCCAAAACATTAAAAGAACAAAAAATACCTTATCAAAAAGAAAAGAAAATTGAAATAAGAAAAGATTTTCGCCAAGCCTTACAAGAAAAAAACTTAATAAATATTGAATTAAAAACTATTTTAAAAGATCAAAATATATCTAAATGTAAATATTTATATTATGAATGGTTTGGCAAAATAAGTGATGATTTAGAAAAAATGATAACAACCTGCTATCAGGAACTAAAAAAACCATACACCTTAAAAATACATGAGGTCGCTTCTTTAATACGTTTATCATATAAGGAACC
>CALVLG010000100.1 GCA_944336815.1 uncultured Bacilli bacterium
CAGAAAATGAATAAACCATCATTTTTAATGGTCTTAACTGGAGTAGGTGATTATGCCTATCGTCGTAAAGATGGCGTTTATGTTGTTCCAATTGGCTCATTAAAAGATTAATTAAGATTTTACATTAAGTTCTTATATAAATAACTTTTCTTATTTTCTTTAAAGCGGAGATAATCTCCATATTTATTTATGTCTTCTTAAGTTTCGCTACTCAATATAAGTAATAATCAAAAAAATCCCGATTTTGTGGGCTTTTAAAAATGGTTTGTAAGAATTGGCTTAGAGAAAACGTAGCATTATTTTAAATATTTTTGCACAGAATCTAACGTTTTAACTTGTGTAGTGAGGCTTATTCTAAAGGTGTCTGCCATAAGTTTATTTAAATCATTTTTCTTTCTACAGGATATTAAACATGTTTCGCCTTTAGTATCTTTTTTAACTGGACTCTTAAGTTGAGCGATTTCTTCGAACACATCTTCTTCTGTAAAAGCAACTTCTGATTTGCCTATCTTGTCATTCTTTAGGTTAAGTTGATTATAAAGTTTGTAAATAAAGACTGTTAATAATTGCTTTGCTAACAAGCAGATTTCAAAATGAGCTATCACATGTTCTTTTTTACGTAAATATACAGTCCCGAACCCTAAGTTAGATTTTTCAGTTCTGAATATATATTCAGAAATCCATCTTCTCTTGATGATTTATAAATTGTGTGCTCATCATTGTCTAGGTTGGTGGCCTGGCAATAAATTCCACACATATTTCTTTCTTCTTCGAATTTATCGTCTAAGAATTTTGTGGCTACTTGCTTTATTTCCCCATTATCATCAATGCTGCGGCTATGAACAAATCTACGATAATCATAATTAGACTTAGATTCGATTGGCTTACCATTTTGAACAGCAGTTTCGACTTTAGCTTTGTCTTCGTTTAAAGACTTAGGTTGAGCAAAATAATATTTCAGTGAAAAAGATACAACTAATCTTTGTTTAAACTCTACTGAAATGGTTTTCCCTTTTTGTGGAAGGGCAAGTTTATCAGTACTGATATTAGATAAACTTTCATCACTTGGCTTATTTTGACAGCAACTTTTTTTGCACGCGCGTTCTTTATTATAGTGGGTTACAGAAATTAGACCCTATTTTACAAAATGAGTAGCGAAACTATCGTGCCTTCAAAATATATGTTATAATAAAAAAAATGGGATAAATATGGTAGGAGAAATAATTAGTATTATAGGGTTAACTTTATCAATCAATTATCAAGAAATTAATAAAACGGCGAATGATATAGAATACCCATTCAACGAGTTTGGAGTGATTCCACAAAAGAAAGCTATCGATGTTGTTGATGGCTATGTATATTATTATACAGATTTTTATATGTCGAGTTTTAGTGATGAGTCCAGTTTAATTTTGATTCATACCAATGCATCTTTTACTCCTGGATATACTGCGAGACAAAACAATACTAAAAGAGAAGATGGAAGTGATTACGCGGACGTAAGACTTAAAAGAGGGTATATACATATGACCGCTAATCAATATGTTAATGGTAATGATTATGGCGGAGATATAACTCTCAAACAGTTTTGGCCAAAGAGTTCAAGTGTGACAACAACTATTGAAACTACTTATGGTCAATCAATTAACATTAATGGAGATTTTGATAAGGGAGTGTCCATTGGCGGTAATGGCTTTGAAGCTAAAATCGATGCTGGCTTAGGTTTAGGACTTGAGTTTTCTTATATTAAAACTATAAGTTCGACAAGTGAAGACCCGATTGTTTCTTCTCAACAGTCTTCAAGCGATCATAATTGTGTACAATATAATTTTGAGGTATTAAACAGAGAAACGGCAGGGAAAATCACATACAATTTTGATACATATTACTTATATGAAGTAAGCCATGAAAGTGAAGGCGTGTTTTTTGAGTCGATTGATTTTACCATTGAAATTGGATTAGTTTGTGAATATCAAGTACTTTGGTGGTTTCAAGAAACACAATTATATAGGTATAGAGGACATTTTACTGGTTTTACCGGATTTGGAGACTAATATATGGAAAAAGTTAAAGTAATTTTATGCGGTCATGTATTATCTGTGTTAAGTTTATTTCTTTGTTTGATTATTATTTATGTTAATATTGAAAATTTAGCGTTTGGAAAATTTTTTACTGTATTTTATTTAATAGTTCTTATTGTTTCTATTATTGCTTATTTAACTTCAACAATTTTCTTACTTTATTATATTTTTAAAAAATAAATTTTGTTATTAAACATTTTTATTCGCTGATTTATTTGAACATTGGTTAAAGTTGAGTTAGTGCATGACGAAGAGGAGAAGTTGATATTTTTGTGTTAGCTTCTTTGGTTTAAAAATAATAATAACAACTTTCATAAATTAATAATTTTAGGAAATTTTCCTATATTTTCGTTTTGGAGTTTTCAATTATTTTGATATAATCTCAAAGATTTAAAATAATAAAGCGAGATTTGATATAATCTTTTTAAGGAGTTTTTAACTTATGTATGAT
>CALVLG010000101.1 GCA_944336815.1 uncultured Bacilli bacterium
CCTAAATTGATACCGCTAGTTGGTTTTGGACTTGTTGATTTTTGAATCGCATATTTAATCATGTTTTTAGTCATTGTATTAGTATTAATCGTATTTAAAGTTACACTATAGGAAGCATCTACTGTACAAGTATTAGTGATTGTAAATGTATATGGGGTTGTAGTTAGGCCTTTTGCGTCACTAACTGGATATGTATTATTTAAAGAAATTGGATTTGTGTCTTCTCTAAATTCGATCGAAAAACAACCAACATTAACAATGTTTTCCCCACCAGTAAAGTTTGCTACCCATAAAGCATAACTTTGATAGGTCATTAAACAAATACCTATTCCGACCGTAATTATTGCTAACATAATTTTATATTTTATTCTCATTTATGCTCACCTAGTATAAGGATAGCATATTTTAAGGTAAAATAAAAGCAGAAAAAAACAGGAATTTTGTCCTGTTTATACTTATTTTACTTTCTCATGTTTAATGGCTTGCCAGCCTAAATTCTTTTTAAAGATGGCTACTAAAAAAGCATGAACATAACTTATGATAAAAATTGGATGATAAAAAAGGGTGCCAAAATAAACTTTAAAAGATATTTTAATTTGTTTGCCAACCATCCATAAAAGAATCGCTGTTAGTAAAAGTAAACACAAATAAATAATTCCTAAAAAGCAAAGACAGTATAATAATAGTTGCCATGATGATGAAAAACTGGTTGAAAGAACAACTAATATAACTAATAAAATTAAGCCAAAAACCATATATAAAGCTGGTGTAATCCCAATATACATCTCTTGTAAACTTCTTGGGTTAAGCGCCTTTTTTTCTTTTAATTTCTTCTTTAATTTAGGCCGATATTCTAACCAATTAGCCAAATATCCTTTAATCCACCTACTCCGTTGTACAATACTTTCTTTATAAGATTTAGGTTGTTCATCATAAAAAATTGCCTTATCTTGATAATGGGTTGAAATTCCTTCTAACGCATAATATAAAGAACTTTCATAATCTTCGGTTAAAGAATGAAAAGGAAACGTTTTCCACTTTTTAATATATTTGCCATTAATATAATAACCCGTTCCGGATAAAATTAAACTTCCTTGTTTTTTAATGGCCCTCCGATTTCTTATTTCATTTATCATAAAAAACGTTAAACCAGCTGTAACAGGAAAATAAGAATCACTGTTTTTTAAAGTGCGATACCCAGTTGAAACAGCGTACCCATTATAATAATCTTCTAACATATATTTGATAAAATCTTTATCTAAAATATTGTCAGCATCAAAAATAAAATACAAGTCATAATATTTTTGTTTAGCATCTAAATCTTCAAGACATTCCGCTAGAGCATAGCCCTTTGTTTTTAAATTTAATTTTTTTCGAACAAAAAAAGACATCTTTTTTTCTTTAACAATCTTGATTGTAGGATCATCAATGCTTTCCGTTATAACATATATATCTTTAGGATCAATAAAAACACTTTGTTTTAAAAGGGAATCTAATAGTTCTTCAATTACTGCTGATTCATTTCTAGCCGGTATTAAAATAGCTATTTTAGGTTCTTTTTTTATATTATCTTCTTTTTTAATTTTATTTTTTTTAGGCGTTACAAGTAAATACAAATAATAAAAAAGGCCAGCTAAAACAGAAAGAATAGCCAAAGCATAAAAATAAATCATCTGCGCACCTCAATAACTTTCATATTCGTATAACTTTTCTTTAAAACTTCATCCGGATAATATTTATCAAAAAATTCGCCCACAAAAGTCACAGCCGGATACCCATTATGTCTAAAAATTTGTCTTGCTAAAGCCCCCCATGAAATAGCCATATCAAGAGCTAATAAAGCAATTAAAATATTCGTTAAAATTTTTCCAAATTTATAAGGCATCCCTTCAACAATATTCGAAATAGCGGGATAAATAAGTTTAACAAGTGCTAAAGCTAAAAGTCCCCAAACAATCGCAAAAGGAATTGTTGTTCGACCATTAATATTTAAAATTTCATTAGTATAATCCCAAGAAACAGTACCTAAAAAAGTTTCTTGTAAAAAACTAATTAAATACTCAAATCCGCCGCCTAGCAAAGCCCCGTATAAAATTGTTTGCCAATCCGCTCTTTTTTTCCGTCCTAAAACCCAAATAAGCAAAACTGCCCCAGCTCCATATATAGGTGAGATAGGTCCATATATTACCCCTCTTCTAAGTTGCCAAACAATTTCATGATGATAATTATAATGAATTACCATATTTAAAATTTGCTCATAGTAAGCCCCAAAAACACAGCCAAATAAAAAAATCCAAAACAATTTATAAAAACACATGCCCTCAGCAAATTTTTTCTTAGGTATCTCTGTCATAACCCACTTCCATATCTATTTTTAATTTTACCATAGAGGATTTAAAAGCACAAGTGGCCTAATCATTACATTTTTGTAAGAAAAAAAAGACTTAAACACCAAGAAAGTTCAAGTCTTTTGCCTTAATTATTTATTTCTAAAAGAATAGTTGTTGGCCCAATAT
>CALVLG010000102.1 GCA_944336815.1 uncultured Bacilli bacterium
AGGTTTTTCGTAAACCTTCTTTCGTTATGCTCTCTTGCGCATGTTTTTCTTTAAATCACTCATGGCTACCGAAGCCGTTGTAACCGCATCATCTAACATTTTATTGGCTTCCTTTTTGGTTTTGGGGTTAGTTAACATATAAGATGCTACAGCCATACCACCAGCCATGCCTATTCCCATACCAATAATCATTTTTTTCATTTTGTTTTCACCTCATGATTATTTTGGCTTCTTTTATTAAAATTATACAAGAAGTTTTTTTAAAAGTCCTGTCTTGCGCTTACTAGCATAATCATTATGAATCGCCATTAAAAAAGACTCTTCTTCCCCTAATAATACCAAACTCTTTTTAGCTCTTGATACCCCTGTATATATAAGTTTATTATATAACATTTTATAATAATTTTTACTAATTGGCATGATCACATGTGAAAACTCACTACCTTGACTTTTATGAATCGTAATGGCATAAGCATGTTTAATCATGTTTAATTCATCTTTACTATAAATAACTTGATTGCCATCAAAATCAATAATTATTTCAGCTTGTTTTTCCGTTTCAATCCCAACTATATATCCAATATCCCCATTATAAACATTAGCTTCGGGGTTATTTACAAGTTGTAATACCTTATCTCCAACTCGGTATGTAACATCAAAATAATTAATTTCTTTTTTATCTTTACTTTTAGGATTAAACAAATCTTGTAACAACACATTTAAGTTATCAATCCCATTTTCCCCTTTATACATCGGCGCTAGGACTTCTACATCATCTAACTTAATTCCTTTTTCCATACTCTTTTGTAAAATTTGTTTTAACAATTCTTTAATATGTTTACTCTCACAAGTTATAAAATTATAATCATCTTTTTTTTCTTTAAACGAAGCATCAAGACTTTCTTCTTTAATTTCTTTCGCCAAAATAGGAATATAAGAATTTAAACTTTGCCGATAAATCGTTTCTAATGAAATATAAGGAAACAATTTAGAATTAACTAAATCTTTTAAAATATCGCCCGCTCCAACACTTGGTAATTGAAACGTATCTCCCACTAAAACAATTTGACTATTTTCATAAGTTCCTTTTAAAAGCGATGAAAATAAATAAGTATCAATCATACTTGTTTCATCAACAATAATTAGTTTATGCGGATTTTTATTTTCTTCATTCACTCCAAAATCATTTGTATCTTTATTCCATTTTAAATACCGATGAATTGTCATTGCCGGTAAATGGGTACTTAAAGAAAGTTTTTTAGCTGCCCTACCAGTCGGGGCAATTAAAGCAATCGTATTAGTAACTGTAATTGGACTAATTTTATACATTTCAATATAAAGTTTAGTAATTGCTTCCACAATAGTTGTTTTACCTGTTCCTGGTCCTCCAGAAATAATCGTAACTGGGTTTTCTAAAGCCGTCTTAATTGCTTCTTTTTGTTCTTTATTATATTTGACTCCCAATAGATCTTCTAAACCAGCAATCTTATCTAAAAAATGCACTAATTCTTTTTTTGGATACGTTAATTTTCTTTTTAATAAATGGGCAATATCGTCTTCCATTAAAGCATATTTAGCCAAATATATTCCTTCTTCTGTTTTTAAAATTCTTTGCTCTTCTTCTAACCCATCTAATAAATTTCCTAATTCTTCTAACGAAAGAACTAACTTAAAAGAAGATTTCATCTCATCAATTATTTCTTCTTCTAACGCAAATGTATCCCCCGTTTTATTACTAATTCTTTCTAACGACTCAATTACACACTCTTTTTGCCTAACCAAAGAATAAGCATCATTATCTTTTAAATAAAGATGATCTAATTTATCAAACGGAATCATTTCTTTAAAGAAATAAATATTTTCTTCTAAAAAAACAAGCGTTTTATCTTTATAAGTATTAATAAGTTTTGTCGCCTCATTAATAGAAAAACCTTTATTCTTTAAGGCCAGTAACATATCATCAATTTTTGAATGTTCTAAAACACTTAAATAAATTCGCGTTGCTTTTTTAGGGCTCATTCCTGGTACTAAAAGTAAATTATTAACATCTTCTTTTATTTTTTCTAACGCATCATCACCAAAAATATTTACAATTTGCGTCGCGGTTTTAATTCCACACCCTTTAATTAAAGGACTAGCTAAAAAATCAATAATAGCATCTTTTCCTTCTGGCAATACTTTTTCATAGCTCGTAAATTGAAATTGCATCCCATATCTATCATGTCTTTGATAACTTCCGGTTAACGCATATATTTCTTCTTCATTTGGTTCTAACAATACTCCCGTAATTGTAATCGTTTTATTTTCTAAATCTTTTAATTCTTCACTTTTAACTTCTTTAACCTTAAAAAGGCCTACAAAAAAGCCTGTTGTACTATGAAAAATCGTGGTTTTAATTTTCCCAAGAATTGTCTGCATGTGTAATCACCATGTTTATTGTACCAAATTTCTGACGAAAAGTCGTTAATCTTAAGTTAAAAAATATTGCAAAATAAAAAGTGTTGGATTATTA